>QHOM01000166.1 GCA_003218785.1 Verrucomicrobiota bacterium | reverse complement strand
GCAGCGGGTGCAGCCGTCTCCGGTTCGACGCCCCAGACCTTTATCTCCGGTTTGAGCGCCTTGATCGTACTGGCGACGCCCGTGATCAAACCTCCGCCACCGATACTGGCGATGATCGCCGCTGTGTCCGGCGCGTCTTCTAAAATCTCGAGGCCCAATGTTCCGTGGCCGGCGATGAAATTGTGATCATCGAACGGATGCACGAACGTTCCCTCCACTCCCGCGAAGGAGCGGTCTTCCAGCGCTTTCCAGGCGACGTCGTACCGGACTGGAATTAGTTTTGCGCCGAGCGTCCGCATTCGCTCGATCTTCGATGCCGGCGCTGTTTCGATCACCACAACCGTGCACGGCACGCCCGCTTGTTTCGCCGCGTAGGCAACACCTTGGCCTGCGTTTCCCGCGCTGATCGTCCACACGCCGCGCCTGCGCTCGGATTCAGGCAGCATCGCAACAGCGTTTGCGGCGCCGCGCAATTTGTAGGCATTGATCGGTTGCAGGTTTTCTAACTTCAAACGGATGTCGGGAAATCCCGCGCCTAATTCCAGGCAGACCAGCGGCGTGCGCACGATTGTCTTTTCGATACGCTTGCGAGCTTCTCGGATCTCGGAGAGCTCGATTGGACGAACGGCTTCTAGCGTCGTGGACATTGTCGATCTTGTTCTAATGCCTCATTGAATTCGTGCCAGTGATATTTCCAGGCGCTGAACAATTGAACGCTTTGAGATACAATTGTGTCTCACCATTCATCATGATCAAAATTACCACTACAGCTCTAGTTGCGGCTGCGATGCTGATGGCATCCAGCGCGTTTGCAGGAGACAAGGCATGTTGCGTCAAAGGCGTGTCGAACACGGATAAAACGGCATGCGTTGATTTGACCACACTGAATCTCACACCCGATCAAAAGGCAAAAATCGAAGCGTGGCAGGCCGAATGCGTGAAGGCAGGCTGCACAAAGGAGAGTAGGAGAACGTTCCTCAAACAGGCGAAAGGCATTCTTTCCGCGGAGCAGTTCGCTCAACTCAAAGCAGAGTGCAAAAAGTCCGCGAACGCCAAGAAAACTGAAACCTGATCGCGCTTTACATATCGACCTAAAAAATCTCGACGGTGATCGCGACGGTGGGAACGCCGGCGCGATTTTTATTTTGGCCAATCCTGCAGTACGAACGTGAGGGAATGTCATATAGAATCAACGCTCGAAATCGCGCTTTTGCCTAAAACGATTCTTGCTTGTCAGCGAGCGTCTGGCGCATCTTCAAGAATTTCTAATCCCATCGTTCCGTGGCCAGCGATGAAATTGTTATCGTCGAAGGGATGAATGAATGTTCCTTCGGCGCCTGGAAACGACCGTTCTTCGAGCGCTTTCCATGCGACATCGTACGATACCGGAATGAGTTTTGCGCCAAGCGCGCACATCCGTTCCAGCTTCGATTTTGGCGCCGTCTCAATTACCACGACGGCGCATGGCACACCCGCTTGTCGCGCTGCGTAGGCTACCCCTTGTCCTGCGTTTCCCGCACTGATTGTCCACACACCGCGCTCGCGCTCTGAATCGGGGAGCAGCGCTACGGCATTCGCTGCGCCACGCAACTTGTAGGCATTAATCGGCTGCAGGTTCTCCAGCTTAAGTCGAATGTCTGGAAACTCCGGGCCGAGTTCGAGCCGAATCAGCGGCGTACGAACGATGGTTTTTGCGATTCGCTTTCGCGCTTCCTGTATTTCTGAGAGCTGAATCGGACGAACCGGTTCGAGAATCATCGGTTCACTGTAGAGGCAGCCGTGCCGGCTGCAATCTTCTGCAGTTCCTAATAAGAGCGAACCCACAGAAAACGTGTTGACGCGTTTCTGGCGGTTGAACTAGAATTAGAATAGCGTTTCACACTCCAAATTTCTTCTAGATCAAAACCACTCATGAAACAGAAATCCGCTTCACAATCCGGGCTCTTTAATCTTCGTGTCCTAATTCGCCTGTCCATAGTCCTGGCCAGCCTCTTTCTGGGCTTCATCGCCACGGCACAGGAAGTATGGGTTGCCCGCTACAATGGGCCGGGGAATGCTGGTGACACTGCCTGGGCCGTTGCCGTGGACGCCTCGGGCAATGTCTATGTGACGGGAGCCAGTGTCGGTTCAGGTACCGGCAAAGATTACGCCACGATCAAGTACAACTCCTCGGGCATACAACAGTAGGTTGCCCGCTACAATGGACCAGGCAATTCCGATGACGTTGCCACGGCCATTGCCGTTGACGGCTCGGGCAATGTCTATGTTACTGGGTACAGCACCGGATCGTCTAGCGGTTTTGATTATGCCACAATCAAATACAACTCTTCGGGCACACAACAGTGGGTCGATCGCTACAACGGGCCGGGGAACGGGAATGATGAGATTGTTTCACCGGGGGCCATTGCCATTGATGGCTCAGGAAATGCCTACGTAACGGGAGAAAGCACCAACCTTAACGGTGATTATGATTACGCCACGATCAAATACTATTCGTGTTGGCCCGCGTGCAGCAACTAGGCCGCATTCGCAACGCGTTAAGCCGCCTCTAATCGCTACCACGACGGGAGCGAAGAAAGACTCATTTACGTTCGCGAGACGCCATGCAATTTCCGATCGCCACCGTGCTGTGTGGCGAGGATCACGGATAGGGCGCATCGCGAAGAAAGATCGGAAATCGACAGACTCTCTAAAGAATTCCAGAAAAAGACTTGCTATTAATTGATTAGGGAGGGACACGCGGGTTCGGATAGTGTGCGGCTCATCGTGCCGTAGTCTCGCAAACAGCCATGGCTAAACGAACCGCGCGAAAGGGAAAAATTGCTCGCGTTACTGCGGCGAATAGACGCGCCGCCGCGCCGCTTGGCCAAGTTACAAGATTCGGGCGACCCGATCTTCTCATCCTGGCCGGGCTAGCGGCAATCACGTTTGGAATTTATGCGCAGGTGAGCGGGCACCAGTTCATCGCTCTAGATGACGACTCGTATATCAAGGAGAACCCGATCGTGAATCGTGGCGTTACGCTCACCGGACTCGCGTGGGCGTTCACCACTTTTTACCAGGCAAACTGGCATCCGCTCACGTGGATCGCACACATGATCGACAGCCAACTCTTCGGGTTGAGGGCAGGTGGTCATCTGCTTGTTAACGCGCTGATGCATACGGCAAACACGTTGCTTGTCTTCTACTTTCTGCGGCGGACAACGCGTGCGCGGTGGCCGAGTGCATTGATCGCGGCGTTGTTCGCGCTTCATCCGTTGCACGTCGAGTCAGTCGCTTGGGCGGCTGAACGTAAAGATACGCTCTCGACCCTTTTCGGCCTGCTTTCGCTAATCGCCTACACGCGATATACCGAGACGCAGTCGCGCAGGTGGTACGCCTGGACTGGTGTGGCGCTTGCGCTGGGACTGATGGCCAAACCGATGGTGGTAACCTGGCCTTTCGTGATGTTATTGCTCGATTACTGGCCGTTGCGCCGATTTCAGAGATCAGAAGTCAGACGTCAGAGGTCAGTACTCCGTGGTCTAGTGGTCGAAAAAATCCCGTTGTTTGCTCTTGTGGCGGCGTCCGCGGTGATCACATCCGTCGCGCAATCTCGCGGAGGCGCCGTGCGTACATTTACAGAGGCTGATGCTGCGCTGCGGCTGTCGAACGCGCTTGTGTCATATGCAAACTATGTACTGCTCACGTTCTGGCCGCACGATCTGGCCGTCTATTATGCATTTCCGCTGGCGGGCATACCGGACTGGCAGGTCATCGGCGCAGTCTTCCTGCTGGTTGGAATCACGGCATTGTGCCTTTTTCAAAGGAGAACCCGGCCGTACCTCATCGTAGGCTGGCTTTGGTTTGTGGGGACATTGGTTCCGGTTATAGGATTCGTTCAGGTTGGCGGGCAAGCCATGGCAGACCGCTACTTCTATGTTCCGTCGATCGGTCTGTTCATTGCATTAGCGTTTGGACTAGCGGACATCGCCAAGAGCTGGCGTGTTGCGTCATCGCTCAGCGCAGGAATAACTGGCGGGGCGCTACTGATTCTTGCTATCCTTACGAACGCGCAGATTCGGCGCTGGAGTGACAGCTTCACTTTGCTTGATCACGCGCTCGAAGTGACTCCACTTAATCAACCGGCGGAATACTATCTGGGAGTTGCTATGGCTAAGAGCGGCAGGTACGATGACGCCGCAGCGCATTTTGAGAAAGTTCTGCAAATCCAGCCGGATTTCTACGAGGGCCTGTTCAACATGGCCGTCGTCCGATCGCTCCAAGGCCGGCCGCCGGAAGCCATCGAGTATTTCCAAGCGGCAATTCGTTCGCAGCCGGATGCGCTGCAAGCGCACGTACAGTTGGCTCTGGCATTATGGAAACAGAACCGCAATGAGGCAGCATGCGACGAATGGCGCCGCGCCTCAGAGTTGGCACCTAAAGATCCAGAAATCCGAACCTATCTCGGAAATGCGCTGGCGCGGTTGGGCAGAATTCCAGAGGCCATTGACCAACTTCACGAGGCTCTGCGGTTAAATCCCAGCGGCGCCATGGCCCATAACAATCTGGGGTTGGCCCTGCTCGCCTCTGGAAAGGCGCGAGAAAGTATTCCGGAGTTTGAGGCAGCGCTGCGCCTCAAGCCCGACTTGAAAGGCGTAGCCGACAATCTGCGCCGCGCGCAGGCGCAGTTAAGCTCGCATAGGTAGCGGCACGAAGAGATCTGTATCAAGGAGGGACGGCTTCCTAGCCGTCCAGGGACACGACCTGCTAAGCAGCCGTCGTTCCTTGGTTCTAACGGGGGCATTTCTACCAAGCAATTCAAGCTTGGTTCGCCTTCGCCATCAGCTTTTTCCCATTCTGAGGTTAGAATGACAAAGACGGATCATCGACGAATACAAATTAAACAGTTCTTGCATCGCGCCTGTCTCAGCATTTTACCGTGATCAAAATTACCACTACAGCTCTAGTTGCGGCTGCGATGCTGATGGCATCCAGCGCGTTTGCAGGAGACAAGGCATGTTGCGTCAAAGGCGTGTCGAACACGGATAAAACGGCATGCGTTGATTTGACCACACTGAATCTCACACCCGATCAAAAGACGAAAATCCAAGCGTGGCAGGCCGAATGCATGAAGGCAGGCTGCACAAAGGAGAGTAGGAGAACGTTCCTCAAACAGGCGAAAGGCATTCTTTCCGCGGAGCAGTTTGCTCAACTCAAAGCACAGCGCAAAAAGTCGGCGAACGCGAAGAAAACCGAGACCTGATCGCGTCGCTCTACTTACCGCTTGTTATGTCGAGCGGAGTCGAGGCATCTCTTACTGTTCAATCCGGGCGCGCCTGGCAGGGAGGCGACACTGCTGCCGGTCGGCACAGATCGTTTACAAGATTTTTTGCAGCAAATCGGCAAGTCGCCAGCCGGCCTTGTGCAGTTCTTCTCGGACAATACCCGCTGCCCACCCGCGGTAACTAATGCGATCCGGCTGAGGCTTTTCGTCCGCCTCGCCGGCCGTGACCACACGACCTTCTTCTTGTTCCGGATGAACATTCACGAATTGCAACCGCTCATGCGCCTCGCGCGCAATCGGCAAAATCTCATCCGCCCAGGCTTCCGGGTAATTCTCGATGTCCATGTTCGCCGGCATCCGCCAGTTCTTTGGTTCATGTGTTGCCATCTCGTGAACCAGCTGTTTTTTTAGCGGCGCGATCTGCGCCTGAATTTCGCTTTTTCGCAGAGTGCCCGGCACCTCTGGGAACAGGGTATTTACAGCGTCATAGTCCCAAAAACCGTGAAGTTTTTTCTTATGTACACCGCGACGCCGCTGCGGCTCGTCGCTTAGCTCCAGTGTAAACGTATTTCCGCCTTCGTCTGCCAGCGCTGATTTGTCTTTGTCGGGATCAGCCACCCGACCCTGCGCATCGAAGTACTCGGTGCCGACGTGCAGCGGCTGATGAATGTCCGCGACGTAATGGGCGAGCAGAATGAGCGCAACCGCCTTTGTGATCTTTCGCTCGTTTTGTTCCGAAACTCGTCCTCGCACAACCTCGATACAGTAGGGAATCATATGCACGATGTCCCATCTGCTGCGGCCGGCATTGCCGTCACGATATCTTTGAGGCGGCGTGACGGGGACGTCGGTGTAATGAAACCAATGATGCGAAGGCGCACTTGGATTGGTGTCGTGCATTGGCGGATTTGCCCGCCAGAAATCGCGGAGTTGTTTGTCAATTTTACGATAGGCGGAATAACGGAACGATCTTGGATCGTCCACTCCCTTTTTGTCCCAGCCTTTGATTTCATCTGCGATCACAGCTGCTTTCTCCAAAGTAAGTCCGTCGAGCAGCATCCTGACCTTCGTTGCGGTCGGCGTGTTCGCCAGTCGCTCGTCTGCAATCCCACCAACGATCTCATGCCCCAGCGGGCCGTAAGCCCGCGCCGCAGTGGCGAGTTGGACGCTAATTGAAACCGTCAGGAGCAGAGCGCGGCGACATGCGGATTTCATTTTCGCAATCGGCGACAATACGATTGAATCGCGGCTTGCCTAGAAGAGTTCCGAGGCAACAGTTCGCTCAGTCGTTAAAATTGGCACGTATTTCGTCGAGACGTTTCTGGAGTTTCGAGAAATGCGATCCGGCCCAGTAAATTTGGCCGCAGCCAGCGCAACGCCGGAAATCCTTGTAATAGATTTTGGTAAGCGGTTCGAGCTTGTTAATCACATCAGCTTTGCGGACTTTTTGAAGCGGCGCATTACAACGAAGACAGCGCGTGAAGGGAGTAATCGAGCGGAAAAGATCAAAACGACGGATCACCTCGATGGTTTGCTCATTAGCATCTTGCGAACGCGGGCAATAGCCGGCTTTTACAACCGCATGCATAAGCAGGCGCCGGTCGCGCGTCAGAAGCGCCCGGTTTTCGCTTTCCATTACGCCGAGTAAATGCCGATCTTGCGCTTTGGGATCATAAGCGACATCGAAACCGAGCAGGCGGAGGTTGCGTGTAAGTTTGCCAAGATGCCCATCTGCGACAAAGCATTTAGCGCCGGTCGTTTGCAATCGATCTTTCTCGACATACGTGCACGCCGATTGCACCGGATATACTTCAATATCTGCGTCCCGTTCGAGCGCATAATCAAATTTGACGGGCCGCCGGTCAACCAAGATTAAATCGACTTCGGGATGTGGGACACCGCACGACTCGACCACATCTTTCACCGACGTTTTTTCGCTAAGACTGCGCTCGATGATTTCGACGCGCGTTTTGCGGCCCAGGAAAAAAGTAAGATCACCATGGAAATTGAGCCGGAGTGTGAACCGCTTCACGTTACTTCATGATTCGCGCATTGGCGTAAGCGTACTCAAAGGTGGTTGCACGCGGTCGTCCCATAAATTTACCTGGGCCGAGCGGCTCATCTTCGCCGTAGTAACAGTCCATTTGCCATCGCCGCAGACCGCCTCCGGTATCCATAATCTTCCATCGGGTGCTGCCGAAGACTTTTTGCACCGTTGGAGACTCCGTCTCAATGATTGCCCCGTGACGCAATCCGCTCTGGCCCAGTTTTGCCGCGGCGGAATAGCCCGCGACCAAGACGCCGCCCCCGCCTGTGGGATGTGAAGCAAACGCGAATGAATCGCCGCCGTTGTAACGAATGTAATGATGCCCGCTAACAGGCGTCACGATGCGGCCAAACCCTTCCTTTTTCACTGAGCGAAGGAAATCGCGCGGATACGTTCGGCCATGCAGTCCGGGTTTTGTGACTGGCGTTGCATCAAAGCCGCGTTCAAAAGTGAAACCGGATTCCATGGGCGTATAATACAGCGTGCAGACGACAAAATATTCGCCGCTGTGCCCTTGAGGACGGCGCGCCAGGTTCTCGTTTTCGTACGCCAGCCGCTGCACAACTTCCGGCCACGGAATGTCTGCGCGAAGCTCTGGGCAAGTCGCTGCCGCAATGCTAAGGCCTGCGATGTTCGCGATTAGTCGGTAAAGACCGAGTCGATCGGTCCGCCGATTAGGATTTCGATAGGAAGTTTTTTCCATTCGTATTCGTAAGGGGGTTGCTTCCATTGAAATTGCTCAGGGTAATTCTTGCGAATGCATTTAATGATTTCGACTCCGGTCAGAAATGGCCGGAATTTTTCCCGATCGAGTATGTGCAGTTGAGCGCCGCCGCAGAGATCTCCGGCGAACTTGTGAAAAGTCGGCTGGAAATAATTCTCGCGGAAGAAGACACCCGGCAGCTTCAGATGGTTTAGCTCGCGACAGAGCGCCTGCGCATCAATAAACGGCGCTCCGAAAACTTCGAACGGCCGTGTCGTACCTCGGCCTTCCGAAATGTTTGTCCCTTCCAATAAGCACATTCCAGGATACACGGTTGCCGTGTCGAGTGTCGGAATGTTGGGCGATGGCATCACCCAAGGCAAACCGGTTTGATCGAACCACATTCTCCGCCGCCAATTTTTCATCGGCAGGATCGACAGGTGACAATCCGTGAAT
>QHOM01000308.1 GCA_003218785.1 Verrucomicrobiota bacterium | reverse complement strand
GGGCACTGTTTCAGGCGCGGTGACACGGCGTTATCACGGCTTGCTCATTGCAGCGTTGCCCGCACCGCTAGGACGCGTAGTGATGTGGAGTCATGTTTCGGAATTTCTCCGCTTCAGTGATGACGACGTGGTCTCTCTCGGCGCGGAAGAGCGCGCCGGCGGTCAGCTCGATTTAAAAAGCGCCGACTACTTAACCGAGTTCCGACTTGAAGATGGGCTTCCAGTTTGGACTTATCGCGTTCGCGAAGTCGTGGTCGAGAAGCGCGTCCTGCTTCCTCATTTGCAGAACACTGTCCACATCAGTTATCAGGTGATCTCAGGAGGAAAGCCGCCGCGTCTCGAATTGCGGCCGGCTTTTCATTTTCGACACCATGAAGCGCCCGTGGATGCCGATCTGGCGGCGCCTTACAAACTCACCGCCGTCGATGGTCGTTACGAAATCACTGGGGCACGTCGAAGGCTGCCACCGCTCCGGATGCGTCTTTATGGCGGTGAATCCGCTTTCACGATCGCGCCGTCGAAAATTCCTCAGGTTATTTATCGCATCGAGCAGCAGCGCGGTTATGCCTACGAAGGCCAACTCTGGAGCCCGGGATTTTTTCGAGTTGATCTTACCGAGCGAAGCACGGCGACCTTAGTCGGCTCGACCGAGCCATGGGACATCATCGATGTCCTGGGCCCCGACGATGTTCTCGCCGCCGAACGCGAACGGCGCGCGCGCTTGCTACATGACGCGATTCCGAAAGCGCGCCAGGATTTCCCCGCAGAGTTGGTTTTTGCGGCTGACCAGTTTGTGATAACGCCCGCGGGCAGATTTGAAGAAGCCGCGCGCGCACATGCTGCCGGCGATGAAGTGCGCACGGTTATTGCGGGATACCATTGGTTCACCGATTGGGGACGCGACACGATGATCAGCCTCGAAGGCCTCACCCTGATCACGGGACGCTGGCTCGAGGCCAGCTACATCCTGCGCACTTTTGCGCATTACGTACGCGATGGCTTGATTCCAAACATGTTTCCCGATGGCGCAAAGGAAGGGAAATATCACACCGCCGACGCGACCCTTTGGTTCTTTCACGCGCTGGGCCGTTATCTTGAGCGTACGAACGATCGCAACACGTTGAAACTGCTGCTGCCAGGCTTAATCGGCATCGTCGAGCATCATTTACGCGGCACGAAGTTTAATATCCACGTCGATCCAAACGACGCCTTGCTCGTCCAAGGAAAGCAGGGTTATCAGCTCACCTGGATGGATGCGAAGATGGGCGATTGGGTCGTCACACCGCGCCGTGGAAAAGCCGTCGAGATCAACGCGCTCTGGCACAACGCGCTCTGCCTGCTCGCGGGTTGGCTGCGCGAAGATGGTAATGATGCTCCTGCGCAACGTTACGCGGAGTATGCCGAGCGAGCGCGCGTATCGTTCAATGAGAGGTTCTGGTTCGCAAAAGGCGGTTATCTTTACGATGTTATTGATGTCAACGGCGGATCGGGCACCGATTCCTCACTTCGCCCAAATCAATTATTTGCCATCTCCCTGGATTATCCGGTCCTCGATGGGAAGTACTGGAAGTCAGTCATTGAAATCGTCCAGGAGAAATTGCTCGCCCCGCTCGGCTTGCGCACGCTCTCACCCGACGATCCGGAATACAAGCCAATTTACGCAGGCGACCTGCACTCCCGCGACGGCGCCTATCATCAGGGCACGGTTTGGGCCTGGCTTATCGGGTCGTTCATCGACGCGTGGTTGAAGGTTCATCCGCACGATCAAGCTGCTGCGCGTAAATTCCTCGAGCATTTTCCGGAACATTTGAGCGAAGCCGGCATGGGAACGATCAGCGAAGTGTTCGATGCACGAGCGCCGCACAACCCAGGTGGTTGCATCGCGCAAGCCTGGAGTGTCGCCGAAGTCTTGCGCGCCTGGTCGAAAACGGCCTAAGTAACGGTCGCGCGGCGAGCAATCTGCCAGGCGCGCACAAGTCCAAAAATTGCGCCAGTTTATCAGAAGTCGCGTTTGCGCACGTTGAATTAAGAGCGCATAACTTCCGCCGATGAAATTCGTTTTTCTCATCATCGCAGTTGGCTCGATGTCGATCGTAGCGTTGGCGCAGGAGAGCACAACTCCTCCGCCAAGAGTCTATCCCGTCGCCTTGCCCAACTATGATGAGGAAACGGCTACGCGATTGCAAATTTTCTTAGACAACAGCGATTTTGGGCCCGGCAAGATCGATGGAAGAATGGGCGAATTTTTTCGCAAGGCACTCATCTCATACAAACACGCCCACGCAATGCCAAAGACAGGGGCGGTCGATTCCTGGCTTCTCGATCAGGTGCCGGTGACTTACACAACCTACACAATCACGGAGGAAGACCTGAAAATGGTGGGCGGTGTCCCAAGCAGTCATGCCGAGCAAGCGAGATTGAAATGGCTGCCTTACACTTCACCACTCGAATTCGTCGCGGAGCGTTATCATTCCGCCGAATCTTACATTCAGAAACTGAATCCCGGAAAAAATTGGGAGCATCTGCAGCCGGGCGAAGTTCTCAAGGTGCCCAATGTCTGGCCATTTGAGGTCGAAAAGTTCACAGAGGGGAAAGTTCCTGAAAATCCGGCGTTCGCCGCTCGCAAGATTTTCGTCGATACCAAAGAACATCTGCTCGAAGTCTTCGACAACGATCAGCTCGTCTGCGTTTTTCCGATTACGCCGGGATCGAAAACGTTACCTGCGCCGGTTGGCACGTGGAAAATTCTCGGTGCCACCATTTGGCCGTGGTTCCGCTACGACGAAGGCATGCTCAACTACGGTGTGCGGACTGAAAACTACTACAATCTTCCCCCCGGCCCGAACAATCTTGTCGGTGTCCTGTGGATGGGCTTGAACAAACCGGGTATCGGAATTCACGGAACAAATAATCCCGAGACGATCGGCCGCGCCGCAAGCCACGGCTGCATTCGACTGGCGAACTGGGACGCTGCACGCGTCAAAGACCTCGTGAGCGTAGGCAACACGGTCATCATTTTTTAGGTAGGGGCGGTTCACTCGAACCGCCCGCCACGCGTGTGATCACCGTCGGGGACAGGCGATTAAGGTCAATCACCCCTACTTGAAACTTTCAAAATTTTTTCACGCCGAATCGTGATCTCAAACGTCTAGGCTTTAGATCGACCTAATGGATCCCAATGAACGCGAACAGTATCGGGCGGCCATTGACGGCGATCGGGACGCATTTGAGATGATCATTCGCACGCATAGCCGGGCACTTTTCGCCATCGCTTACGGCATTCTGCAAAACCGCGAGGAAGCCGAGGACGTCGTGCAGGATGCGCTGGTTAAAGCATGGAAAACACGCTGGCGCGTGCGCGACCCCGAAAAGTTTCCCGTCTGGCTGGCGACTATCGCCCGTCATCGGTCTCACGACATTTTTCGAAAGCGTCGCACCGTCCCGCTGTCTGCAACAATTGACGAAGCAATTGAACCGAACTCGGCCGCCGGGACCGACGCTCCAGAGTTGGATCAACAATTGCATTCCGCGCTCGCAGCGCTGCCGGAGCTTCATCGCGCCGCGCTGACCTTGCGTTACTTCGAAGAGATGGATTATCGCAGCATCGAAAACATCCTGGGCTTAAGCAATGGGGCGCTGCGCGGAATTCTCGGGCGCGCGTTGGCGGAAATGCGCAAACAACTTCGCCCGGCTCTCGCTTCGTTGGATTAAACGTATGGCAACCATTCACGACGAAATTGACAACTGGCTCGCCGCCGATATTCACGGCGACCTTTTAGACGACGAACGCAGCGCGCTTCACGCGCATATCGTCGATTGCGCCGCGTGCCGAAAGGCTCATCAGGAGAACAAAGTCATGAACAAAATGTTGGAAGAAACCCTCGCCCAGGAAAAACCCGATCCTGCTTTCGAGCAGCGGATGCTCGCCGGTTTTCGCAATCGCATCCCGCAACGAAGCGGACTCGTAAAGTTGCTTGTCGATCTTATGCGCCTTCGCGCAGTTCAGATCACCGCCGTTGCTGCCGTCCTCCTCGCGCTCGTGCAAGTCGGACGACTGATCACAGGCGAAGGCGCGGCTGTGCCGCGCAATCGCGAATATGCCGGCGGAGAAGAATATGCGGCGCAGCCAGCATTGACAGACGAGCTCAGCGCCGTGCGTATATCGGAGAACGGTCGCGATAAAGAGACTGCAGCGGGGAAGCTGAAATCGGGCTTTTCCACTACAGCCCCGCAACCTGCCGCCGCCCCTGCACCGTCTCCGGCTCAAATGAAGGGCCAGAGGCAGGAATCTGCTCA
>QHOM01000307.1 GCA_003218785.1 Verrucomicrobiota bacterium | reverse complement strand
TCCAAACAATCATCAACCTCGTGATGGTCTCCCCTGTGATCTTGCTGGTCTTCGTCTCGGAAACGCTCGTGGCCATACTTGGGCCAAGCTACCTCACAATCCTTGCACTTGGACTGGCAGCAATCTCAATCATCTTCACCGGTCTCTCCATCAACTTTCTCCTGAACAAGGCCGGAGATGCGGTCACTAGGAGAGAAGACCTGTAGCCGGTTTCCAAATCATGAACCGCTACCCTGTGCTAATCTATCTATAGGGAGTGCCAGCCTCTCGCTATCAACGTATGCCATAATCCTCTCATGGCTATCTGCGAATTGTCAGAAACCGTTTTATCGCGCGAGAAGCCGCCCTCGTCGAGGATTCGAAACTTGCAGGTTGTCACTTCTAGAGGGAGATTCGATATTACTGAAACAGCGGTCAAGGAACTGAAGGGAAACATCCGAGGAGAGCTTCTCACATCCGACTCTCCTGGGTATGACAAGGGGCGAACAATCTGGAACGCCATGATAGACAAACGGCCGGCGCTCATTGCGCGATGTGCCGGAGCTGCCGATGTAATACATGCCGTGGATTTTGCTAGAAAGAACGACTTACTAGTCTCCATACGCGGTGGCGGCCATAACATCGCCGGCAACGCGGTATGCGACGGAGGACTAGTGATCGACCTCTCGCCGATGAAATCGGTGCGGGTAGATCTGAAAGAGCGGCGCGCATTTGTTGAGCCAGGTGCGACTCTTGCGGACTTCGATCACGACGCCCAGGTCTTTGGCCTAGCCACGCCCCTGGGAATAAACTCGACTACGGGTGTGGCCGGGCTCACCCTCGGGGGCGGTTTTGGGTGGCTCAGTCGAAAATACGGAATGTCAGTGGACAACCTCGTATCAGCGGACGTGGTGACAGCCGACGGAAAGCTGGTCCGAGCAAGTGCCAGTGAGAATCCGGACCTGTTCTGGGGCATCCGCGGTGGCGGCGGGAACTTTGGCATCGTCACCTCCTTCGAGTTCCAATTGCATCCCGTTGGTCCTACTGTGTTCAGCGGATTGATTGTTTTCCCCTTCGACGAAGCCAAGACGGTCTTGAAGAAATACCGAGAGTTCGTCGAACACATGCCGGACGACCTGAGCATTTGGGTAGTCTTGAGAAAGGCGCCTCCCTTGCCATTTCTGCCAGCTGAAGTCCACGGAAAAGAAATCGTCGTGTTCGCCATCTTTTATGCTGGAGATGCTGCGAAGGGCGAGAAATTGATCGCTCCCATTCGGAGCTAACTACTGGAAGTCGCACAATTTTTCGACCTTGAACGATTCGGCCCTCGACTCCATGATCGAGTACGCGGGCAAGCTTCCATCACCCCATTGCGAGATCTTCATCGGACTCGTAGGGGGTCAGGCTTCGCGGGTTGCAGCGGACGAGACAGCCTATTCCCAGCGGGACGCCAAGTTCGTGATGAACGTCCACGGCCGATGGGAGACACCGAACGAGGACCAAAAGTGCACTTCCTGGGCCAGGGCATTCTTCAAAGCGTCCGCACCGTATTCCACAGGTGGGGTCTACGTGAACTTCATGACGGCGGAGGAGACCGACCGAATCCAGGCCGCCTACAAGCCAGCAGTATGGAAACGTCTCGTAGAAGTCAAAAACAAGTGGGATCCGAAAAACCTCTTTCACATGAACCAGAACATCAAGCCGTCAGTCTAAGAGCGACCGCCCAGAGAAGACTGTCCCATTCGGTGCCATGATCTCGAAGCTTGAAGGAGCAGGCTTCCTCGTCACAAGCATTTTCCTACTTACAATAATATTGTAGGTCAAGAATAATCGGGATCAGCGAGCTGCCAAGCTCTCAGCTTCCGAGCATACTTTATGTCTCGATTGCTGGCCCGCTCGTTCCGTCATTGTCGGACGTATCATATCGGAAAGCAAAAGTGGAGGATTTCCCGGGAATTCTCAATCTGATCAGAAACTCGTTTGACGGTGTCTTGCGAGAGCACGGATTCTTCGACTCCTCGCCGTTCGCCTCCCCTAAATTGCCGGCTATTCCTCAGCAAGGTTTTCCCTGGTTCGAAATGGGCCTGAAAGAGGATGGCGAGGGGTTCTGGGTAGCTGAAGTGGAGGGGAAATTGGCGGGACTAGCGTTGAGCTGGGTCCGAGGATCATTATGGTATCTCGCGCACTTGTTCGTCTCTCCCGCGCATCAGGGTCTCAACATCGGACAGAACCTCATGGAGAGGGCGATGAAACACCACAAAGGTTCCACGATCACCAATCGGGCCCTGGCGACCTTCGCCTACAACCCTGTTTCTATCTCCCTGTACGCGCGTTATGGAATCTATCCTCGCGAACCACTCTACTGGATGGAAGGTCCTAGTCAACAGGTGAAGACTGGTGCCTTGACTAAATTGAGAAACGAGAGAATGGTCGACTTCGAAAAG
>QHOM01000306.1 GCA_003218785.1 Verrucomicrobiota bacterium | reverse complement strand
CGTGGAGCTCACAGAGGAGCTCAAGGACCTGAGCCGCCGGGCAGGTGTCACGCGATTCATGACTTTGCTCGCGGCCTTCAATCTCTTGCTGTCGCGCCACACTGGGCAGGAAGATATTGTCGTAGGCTCGACCATCGCGGGTCGCAATCGCCCGGAGCTTGATGGGGTGATTGGATTCTTCATCAATGCCTTGGCCTTGCGCACCGATCTTTCCGGCAACCCAAGTTTCATCGATTTATTAAAGCGGGTGCGCGAAGTGTGCCTCGATGCTTACACGCACCAGGACCTACCTTTCGAAAAAGTCGTGGAGGAATTGAATCCCCAGCGCGATTTCAGCCGCAACCCCTTGTTTCAGGTTCTGTTCAATTGGGCGGATGTCTCCGAGCGTGTTCTCACACTGCCTGGCTGTGAGATCGTTAAGCTCTCGTATGCCGCGCCGAGCGCGAAGTTCGATCTCACCGTTTACGCGCCGGAAATAGACGGGAGAGTCGAGCTTGCCATTGTCTATAATGCCGAACTTTTCAGCGAGGCTCGCATCGCCGGGTTGCTGGAACAGTTCAGTTGCCTGCTGTCGCAGATTGTCGAGAAGCCGGAGCGATCAATCGATCAATACTCGCTCGTAACCCCGTCTGCGCAAGCGGTTCTTCCCGATCCGACCGAACCGCTCGACGATACTTGGGAAGGAGCCTTTCATGAGCTTCTTTCTAAGCAGGCTGAACATGCGCCCGAGCGGTTGGCCGTGGTCGATCCCAACGAGACTTGGACTTACCGAGAACTCGACATGCGAAGCAATCAGCTGGCAAACTACCTTGTAGCTAGCGGAATTCAGCCGAACGATATCATCGCGATTTACGCGCACCGCACCTCCGCTCTCGTTCTTGCATTGCTTGGGATTCTCAGGGCGGGAGCCGTTTTTGTCATTTTGGATCCCACCTATCCTGCTTCCCGTTTGATTTCCTATCTACGAATCGCACGGCCTCGAGGCTGGGTTCACATCGAAGGTGCCGGGGAGTTGTCCCAAGAACTACGAGATTACCTAGCGGGATTAGATCTTTGCTGTCGGCTCACGCTGCCAAATGGTAAGGCGTCATCTGACCGCAGTCCTTGGCAAGACTATTCGAGCCGCGATCTAGGCGTGCCGATTCAGGCGGATGACCCTGCGTATGTTGCCTTTACTTCGGGTTCGACAGGGGAACCGAAGGGCGTTCTCTGTAGACATGGGCCGGTCACGCATTTTTTGCCGTGGCACAAAAAGACCTTTGACGTGGGCGCGAGTGATCGTGTCGGTCTGGTTTCAGGACTTTCTTACAGTCTTCTACATCGAGACATTTTTACGCCTCTGTTTCTCGGAGCAACGCTCTATGTTCCTGGCCCTAACGATATGGAATCTCCAGAGCGGCTCAGTAACTGGCTTCGGCAAACTGGGATCACCGTCCTTCACTTAACTCCGGCTTTAGGTCAACTAATGCAGACCGTGAGTGAGAGAATCTTACCAAGTCTACGGTGCGTGTTCTTTGCGGGTGACGTTCTGACAACGCACGATACGGCGATGATTCGTAAGAGCGCTCCGAATTCAAAGATCCTTAACTTTTACGGCGCTACCGAAACCCAACGGGCGGTAGGTTATTACGCAGTTCCAGAGCACATCTCAACGCAAGCCCGTGGGGGGAGACAGGCGATCCCCTTGGGACGTGGTATAAAAGACGTCCAATTACTATTACTGACTGCCGGCGGGCAACTGGCTGGCATTGGGGAGCTCGGAGAGCTTTACGTGCGGAGCCCCCATCTAGCGAGAGGGTACGTCGGCGATGACGAACTTACGCAGCAAAAATTCATAGTAAACCCGTTCACCAAAAAGTCGGGTGATCGGCTGTTTAGAACCGGCGAACTAGGAAGATATTTACCTGATGGCAACGTCGAATGGGTCGGCAGAAAGGGCCGCCGAGTCAATATCAGAGGGTTCCGCGTAGAGCTGGGTGAGGTCGAATCCGTTCTAAGTCAACATCCGTGCTCGAATTAGATCAACCCCTTTCGATCGACGGATTACAGTCGTTCTTAAGGGCGATACTCCCGGACTATATGGTGCCTTCCCATTTCCTGATCTTGGGTCGTCTGCCGCTCACTCCCAATGGCAAGGTTGATCACCAAGCGCTTCTTGCGGCAAACCAACCGTTGTCAGTTTCGGAGGTTGCATTTTTCGCACCACGCACCGATGTGGAACAAACCTTGAGCCATATCGTCGCACAGGTCCTTGGCCGAGAGCAGGTGGGTCTAGACGAAAATTTTTTCCGTCTCGGTGGCCATTCGTTGCTCGCCGCTCAAGTCGCCGCCAGAGTCAGGGAGATTTTCGGGGTTGCGTTGGAGCTGCGTAGTTTTCTCGAAACGCCCACGGTGGCAAACCTGGCGAGACAGGTCGAGGTGCTCGTGAAAACTCGCAAGACTGGGCAAGACACACAAAGCGAAGGGCGGGAGGAGATCGAACTATAACCCTGATTCGACAAATTATGTTCATCGCTGGCCCGCTCATAACCCTGGATCTGTAGGGTAAGCCAAATGGATTCCGGCTCGCGGATTTTACCTGGGTAGGCTTGCGATCAGGAGTCCGACAGGCACCCCACGACATACGGTCCTCTTAGAGCTAATATCTCATGGCGAAAAGCGTCGGCTCGGGCATAAGGATCGCTGACTTTATCTCCCACCTTTACAGCCTGGACGTCAGGCTAACTCCCGAAGGTGAACGTCTGCGCGTTGACGGACCCAAAGGAACTCTTAACGCAGTCCTGCGCGAGCAAATTGCTGAGCACAAAGCAGAAATCCTTCAATTTTTCCGCAATGCCGATAACGCCAACCATTTCGCGCCCCCGCCCATTAGCCGCGCGGCTAAGGATGAAGCATCGCCTTTGTCGTTCGCACAGGAACGGCTTTGGTTCTTGGAGCAATTTGAGCCGGGAGGTTCTGCTTACAATATCTGCCGCGCCGCTCGCCTAACCGGGCTTTTAAAGATCGAGGCGCTGGAGCAGAGCCTGAGTGAGATTATGCGCCGGCATGAAGTCCTGCGGACCAGGTTCCAAGTAGTCGATGGCCGACCCGTACAGGTCAGGGCCCCTGCGCAGAAGCTTTCAATCTCTCTAGTTGAACTTTCCCAGCTTTCTCATGCTGAGCGCGACGGAGAGGTCGCACGTCTGATTGCAGACGAAGGTGGGTGCCCCTTCGATCTGTCTGCGGGACCTTTGTTACAGGCTATGCTGCTCCGCCTAGGCAACGACGATCACATGTTAATCCTGACAACCCATCATATCGCATCCGATGCCTGGTCGATGGGAATTCTCACGCGGGAACTGTGGACGCTCTACGAAGCATACGCCAACGGCAAACCTTCCCCTTTGCCGGATCTGCCTGTCCAGTATACGGACTATGCAGTTTGGCAGCGACAATGGCTTAAAGGCAAGGTCCTGGAATCCCAGCTTTCTTACTGGAAAAAGCAACTTGCGCACATTCCCATTCTTAATCTTCCCACAGACCGTCCCAGGCCGGTGCTACAGAGTTTTCGTGGCGCTAGGCAGCCGATATCGCTGCCAGAGTCTCTAACCGCAGCAGTCAACGAATTGAGTAGACGCGAAGGAGTTACTCAGTTCATGACGTTGCTAGCGGCTTTTCAGGTATTGCTCTACCGTTACTCGGGCCAAGAGGACGTGGTCGTCGGTTCGCCGATCGCGAATCGCAATCGCACTGAAATTGAGGGATTGATCGGATTTTTTGTCAATACGCTGGTGTTACGCACAGACCTTTCGAGGCGACCGACTTTCAAAGAGCTTCTCTTGCGGGTGCGGGATGTTTGCCTGGGAGCTTATGCTCATCAGGATCTGCCGTTTGAGAAATTAGTTCAGGAGTTACACCCTGAGCGAGACCTGAGTCGGAATCCACTGTTCCAAGTGATGTTCGTTCTGCAAAACACACCAAGGCCATTCCCAGAAACTTCCGGATTCAGTATCGAACGAGTCGACGTCCTGGCAGAGACATCACCATTCGATTTGTCATTGTATCTTAGGGAACGAAACGGGAAGCTTATCGGGTTTATCGAGTACAGCACCGATCTGTTTGATCGCTCAACCACCGAGCGGATGATTGGCCACTTTCAAACTCTGCTGGAAGGCATCGTCGCCAATCCGGATCAACTGATTTCAACTTTGCCTCTGCTCACCGAAGCCGAGCGTCATCAGTTGCTCGTGGAGTGGAATGACACAGCGGCTGAGTATCCCAAGGACTCCTGCATCCATGAGCTATTTGAGGCTCAGGTAGAACGGACCCCGGACGCTATTGCTGCAGAGTTCGAAGGAAAGCGGTTGAGCTATC
>QHOM01000165.1 GCA_003218785.1 Verrucomicrobiota bacterium | reverse complement strand
AAAACCTCCTACCAGGCCCAGCCAGAGGATTGGTATTGGCTTCGGCATCATTCCAGCCGCCCAGCCCAGCACCACGATGTAGATGGGAACTATTGCCACAATCAGCGCCGCCAATCCCGAGTCGATATACTTTTCTGACATTGTTACCCCGCCATTTCCGCCCAGAAGCAAACAGGCGCCGATAATCAAAGATGTGCGCCAGTTCCGCCACGTCGATTTACCGATGCCTTGCGACCATGCGATCGCATACATGATGACGCCGGCGATCAGGAATCGAGTGCCCGCCATTAAAAACGGCGGAATGGTTTCGATTGCGAACCGGATCCCCAGATAAGTCGAACCCCAAATCAGATAGAGAGCGGCGAAGGCAACGATGATCCAAATTTTTGTCGGCGCAGGCATGAAGAAATGACAATCTGCCATTCGCGCGACAGAGCAACCGTGCTCCTGTTGTGGCAAATTATCCGTACGGACGACCGCGCTGCGCCGTCCGCGGCGCGCCCGGCGGTCGCGCCCTACCAAACATCAATCCTGTAGCCACGCGCCTGTGGCGCGTCCAAAAACGCCCTCGCTTACATCCTTCGCCTAAAAATTAATCGGTAGAGCAAGAGCAAGATCATCGCGCCCACGATCGACATGATCCAACCGGCGACGTAATTCTCGCCCGCGAAGAGACGGCCGATCCAGGTGCCGACAAACGCGCCAGCGATGCCGAGCAGAATGGTGATGATGCAACCGCCGGGATCTTTTCCAGGCATCAACAATTTCGCGATGGCGCCGATAACAAGACCAATAATTAAAACCCAGAAAATAGAGTGAGCGCTGAAGTCCATGTTGGAAGAAGCCCTATCGGATTAATTGTGTCACGGCAAGCACTCAATTCGAAAATCGAAGCTGGCAAAACTTCTTTTCCTACAACTCAATCACTTGCGCTGAGTGAATGTCTTCGCTCACGCGAATTTGTTCGAGGAGCGTCGCGTCCGGCGCGGTATCAAGATTTAAAACAGTGAGTGCGGTGCCACCCGCCTGATTTCGGCTGAGTGACATGGTGGCGATGTTGACTCCGTGATCGCCGAGTAATGTTCCGATTCGCCCGACCATTCCGGGACGATCTGTATTCTCCAGCACGAGCACAACGCCGTGCGGGCGCGCTTCCACAGGGCGGCTGTTAATGCTCACAATTCGCGGAGTGGCGCCGAAAAACGCGCCGCCGACCGACACGGTTTTCCCTTCGCCGGCAGCGGATAATTCGAGCATGTCGGTATAATCTCCGGGCGCGCTCAGACGCGATTCGCTGACTTTCAAACCGAGACTTTCGGCAAAGGCGGGTGCGTTTACTTCGTTTACGTCGCTGCCGCCGGCGGCGCGCAAAAAACCCTTCAGGACCGAGCGTGTAATCGCGGTGGTATCAACTTCGTTGACTTTGCCACTGTAATTGATGTTCAGGACCTCAGCTCGCCGCGGTGCGATTTGCGACAGAAATTTCCCGAGCTTTTCGCCGAAGCGCAGATGCGGCCCGATGACAGCCAGCGTTTTGGCGTCGAGGTTCGGCATGTTCACGGCGTTGCGGATCGTGCCTTCAAGCAGCGCCGCACGAATCGATTGCGCGATCTCGATGCCGACGCTTTCCTGCGCTTCGGCGGTGGACGCGCCCAGATGCGGAGTGAGAACAAGGTTAGGCGCGCCGCGCAATGGCGAATCGGGTGGCAGCGGCTCGGTCTCGAAAACATCCAGCGCCGCGCCGGCTACATGCCGATCTTGCAACGCTGCGGCCAGTGCGTCTTCGTCGATCAAACCCCCGCGGGCGCAGTTGATGATACGGACGCCACGCTTTGTTTTTTGCAAGCGGGCACGATCGAAAAGGTGACGCGTTTCCGCGGTCAACGGCGTGTGTAGCGAGATGAAATCGGCGCTCGCGAGCAAATCGTCGAGCTCGTCAACCAACTCGACTTGCAAACTGCGGGCACGCGTCGCGGAAAGATACGGATCGTATGCAACGACGCGCATCCCGAAAGCGATTGCGCGCCGGCTGAATTCGCTGCCGATGCGGCCCATTCCGATAATGCCGAGCGTTTTGTCGTAGAGCTCGACCCCTTCAAAATCCTTTTTGTTCCAATTTTTGTTACGAACGTTTGCGTCGGCTTGCGGAATTTTCCGCGCGACCGAAAGCAAAAGTGAAAAAGCATGCTCGGCAGTGGAAACCGTATTTCCGCCCGGTGCATTCAAAACGATGATGCCGCGCCGCGTGGCCGTCTCAACGTCGACATTGTCCACCCCAACCCCGGCGCGGCCAATCACGCGAAGTTGAGCACCAGCGTTCAACACATTCGCGGTGACTTTTGTCTGGCTGCGCACGACGAGCCCGCTGAACTCTGGAATAATTTGAATTAACTCTGTTTCGCTCAAGCCGGTTTTGACTGTGACATCGAGCGCGTTATCGCGGGAAAGCTCATCAATGCCACGCTGAGAAATGGAATCGGCGACAAGGACCTTGGGCGGAGTCACAATAGTTTGAAGTTTGAACGGAACGCGCGACGAGCTGTGCAATTTAAAGCTTGAAACTCTTATTACCCGAATATGAGGAGCTGAATTGTCTCAGGCAATTGTTGCGCGACGTTGGTGACGACGCTGCCGCGAAGCAGATTTGCCAGCGCCGTCCGTTGCGTAGCGCCAATCAGGAGAAAATCTACTCCCATGGTCGCAGAAAGGTCGACAATCGTTGCCGCCGCGTCCGGGCTCACGGCGTAGAGTGGCACGACGCAGATTTCGCGCTCAGCGCCGAGCTTGAGCATCAGCGACATGATCGCGTTCGCTTCCGGATCATCCTGCCAGCGTGCGCGACCGAGTCTTGTTCCGCCGCCGGTGTAATAAACAGCGACTTCCTTCACGTAGAGCACGCATAACGTCGCCTCGCGCAATTGGGCTTCGTCAAGCGCAAAGCTAAGCACAGGCGTAATGCCGCGGGCCGCGACCATAATTTTTTGTGAGTCAGATAGATGAGATTGCATTGTCGCAGGGAGTTCTGGCGTCACCATCGCTGCCACCTGCCGATGCAGTGTCACGGTCGTTAGGCCCTGACGTTTTAATGTATATGCACGCAAGGCCAAGCCACCGATCAAGACGGCGAGGACGAATTGCAGCGCGTCGAGCTTGGTATGAGCGAGTGTCAGTTCAACGAACAAAAGAATCGCAAAAGTGATACCGAAGAGAAGGCGATCGTACCAAGTGAACCCGACTGTGCGATTAAACGCGCATGACCCCACATTCACTGTGATCGCTCCAACTACACCGATGGCATAGAGGCCGGCAAGCGCGGTAAAGTTTGCGGCAAAGAGCAGCACCACCGCAGGGAGCCCAATCGAGATGATCAGTGGGTAGATTGGCACGCCGTGGCGATTCAGCCATTTGAATTGCCGCGGCATTTCGCGATCACGCGCCATCAAGTAGAACAAGCCGATCATGGCGACGATGGCGGTGTTGGCCGCGCTTGTCTTCGCTGCGCTGCTGGAGCACCAGGGCTACGTCGCTGCGCGTCGTGAGGTGGAGGGTTTTGCCAAGCACCTGCGGCAATGAGAGCATTGCCCACCCGAGCAGAGCGGTTCCAAAAACAACTTCGATTGCTACCGGCGCGATTGCCTTGAGCGATTCGCGCGCAACGCTCGGCTGTTCCATTGTCGATCCGGGATCGAGCTTCATTACACCGGTTAGGTTAGCGATCGACTCAGCACCGGAGAGCGCGAGAATGACGCCGACGAATTGCACCCAAACTGCGCTCAAACTCTCGTGCCGCGGTGCAAGGAAATGCGTGGTCAAATGCGGCGCGCTGATCGCGATTAATGCGACCACAACAAGAACGGTCGGAACCGCCAAAGCGACAGCGAAAGTGCCGGAGTGTTTCGGACCGAAATAATTGATTAGTCCCATGATCAACAGCACACCAATCGTCGCTAGCGCGATGTGATCGCGAAGAAATTTGATCCACATGATGTGCTCGGCGCCGGATGTGATATAGGCCAACGCCGACCAGCCGCTGAGCGCAGCGGTGACTGTTAAGTCCGCGACGAGCAGCAGTGCGCCGACAACCGCAAGGGCCCGACCCTGTGAGCGCGCTGCTGAGTAGACCCCGCCGCCATCGGGAAAATGGCGGCAGATCACCATGTAGTTGATACCGACCAGACCCGTCACAGCGCAGACCGCGAGGATAATTGGCAATGACGAAAAGCCCGCCGCTAAGAACGCGAGCCCGATCACGTACGCCTTACTCGTCCCCCAGTCGCCGTAGAGCAGTGCCGCCGCGCGCTTCCAATCAACATTACGCGGCCGGTGCACCGCGCCGCTTTCCGTGACAATCAAGTCAGCCATTGCCCTCGGACTGAGTGTCTCGTGCGAATGAAGGGTGACAAGCTCTTTCTCGCGTGATCAGTGATGTGGGAAGATGCATGGGATGCACTCCAGCGCATGTTCCTTAGCAAGCTCTTTCTCAGCTACGCCTGGTTTGACTGTAGATCGACTCAATCAGATGTTTCGACCAGTTCTTTGTTTCGCTTAATGGACCGGCCGAGTAGCCAGTCCAACGGGGGAACCAAATTCCGCCCGCGAATGCGGAGCGGATCGGGGCGAACGATGCGCGGCATCGAGAGCATTTAATGGCCCCAGCCCGACAGCTAACCTCGTCAGCAGCATTAAAGTACAGGGGATGTCGTGAAATCCGGCTCCTGAAGTGAGGCGCCTCGTCGCGCGAGGCGGTCTCGTTTGAGTCGAATCAATTGATACCAACAGACGTTAAGCGACCGCGCAATGTCGACTGGAAGCGCGCGGCTGCGATCCTTTACGGCGATTGGGGCACTAGCAAAGCTTACGTGATTGGACTGGCTTTCGCCGTGGCCGGTTACGCATCGTTCTGGTTAATCGCGGCGATGTGCGTCCTCACCGCCCTCGTCGGCCTCAACTACATGGTCATCTGCCGCCTTTATCCAGACGGCGGCGGAGTGTACGCGAGCGTTCGGCATCGGAGCGAAGTCATCTCAATCGTCGGCGCGTTTCTGCTGATCGCCGACTATTTGGTTACGGCGGCGATCAGCGCGCTATCGGCGTTTCAATATCTCGGCGTGCCGCATCCGGAAAAGTTCGCGGCCGCGTCAATCCTAATAATTGGATTACTTAACCTGCTTGGACCGAAACAAACAGGTGGACTTGCGTTCTTGATTTCCGTTCCCACCGCGATCGTTGTCGTTGTGCTCGGACTTTTCAGTTTGCCACATCTAGGCACTGCGTTCGGTCACCTGCAACCACTGCACGGAACGTTTGGGCAAAACTGGGCTGGTTTTGTTGGCATCGTGCTTGCGCTTTCCGGTGTGGAAGCAATCGCCAACGCCACGGGGGTGATGAAGCTCGATCCTGGAACCACCGACGAAAATCCCTGTGTCGTTAGAACATCCACGCCGGCAATCTTGATCGTTATGGTCGAAGTTTGTCTGTTCACCGCGTTGCTTGGACTAGCCATGCATGCGCTCGGCGGATTGCAGATTGTCAATGGCGACGTCAACGCACCCGGCGCGGAAGGCGTGCGCGATTACATGCTGCGTTACATGGGCCAGATGTTTGTTGGCGGGACGTTTGGCCCCGCGCTCGGTCACGCATTCGGTTTTCTCGTCAGTATCGTTTTCGGTCTCCTACTTCTCTCGGCCTCGAACACCGCGATTGTCGATCTTATCGCGATACAGTTCCTCATGTCGCGGGACCGCGAGCTCCCGAACATTTTCCAGCGTCTCAACAAATGGGGCGTACCAAGCGCGGGAATGTTGCTCGCTACTCTCGTCCCAATGCTGCTCGTGATCGTGGTCAAAGACATGTCAGGTCTGGCCGATCTTTACGCTGTTGGCGTGGTCGGCGCGATCGCCACCAATCTCGGCGCAACTGCCACGGACCGGAAACTGTCGATCAAATTGTGGGAACGCAGCCTGATGTTAGGAACTTTTTTAGTCATGGCGGCAATCGAAATATCGCTGCTCATCGACAAACCGAACGCGCGTTATTTCGCAGTCACTATTCTCGCTGTGGGGTTAATTCTCCGCGGACTTGTGCAGGAACGCCGAATGAAAAAAGAAGCTGCGCCTGCACTCGCGCCGCAACGGTTAGGCGTGGATCTTGCGCGGCCGGTGGCCGAAGCGGCGGCGGCTCCCTCTGGAGGCGAAGCAATTTTATGCGCGATTCGCGGCACGGGTCGCACGCTCGATTTCGCATTGCGGGAAGCGCGCAAAGCGGGCGCTCGACTCTATTTGCTCTTTGTCCGCGAACAACCGTTCATGACTGAACAGGATGTCGGCCGCAAATGGCAGGAGGACGCCGAGGCTAGCGCAATCTTCTCAGAAGCGAAACGAAAATCTGCCGATCACCAGCCGCTGTTCTGTTATGCTGTAAGCCCGTCGGCCGCGGAAACGATTGTTGATGTGGCCGCGACGCTTGGTGCATCGCGCGTCATTCTCGGCGCGCCGCAACGCAGCGCGCTGATAAATCTGCTTCGCGGAAACGTCATTCGCGAAGTGTCGAATTCGTTACCGGATGAAATCGATCTGCTGGTTTATGCATGAAGGTGCACTGCGACTTCGATTTCGGCCGTCTGCGGGAACATGTCGAGCGGCGTAACCGAATCGATCGTGAATTTTTCGCACAGTTCTTTCAAATCGCGCGCTAACGTCGGCGGATTGCAGGAAACATAAATCAGCGCGTCCGGTGCAAGATCCACAATTGCCTTTCGCACATTTGCGCTCAGTCCGGTCGCCGGAGGATCAACAATCATTGTAGTGGCGGCCGTGTCGCCCGCAATTTCCACGTTTGCGGCTGACACAGCCGCCTCTACATCTTCGACATCCCCGGCAATGTAAGTTTCCTTCGGGGACGCATTCTCCTTGGCAGCGGCTATGGCGAATCGGTCCCAATCGATGCCGATTACACGTTCGAATTTGTCGAGCAGCGCTTTCGCAAAAAATCCAGCGCCGCAGTAGGCATCGATCAAGAGTTCCTGATTCGGCGCAACAAGATTGTCGATCAAATCGCGCAATGCATTTGCGACCGCGTCGTTTGTTTGAGAAAAGACTCGTGAGCCGGTTGAAGCACGCAGCGTGTAATGCCCATCGCGCACTTGCTGTTGCGCCCGTAATTCCGACAACGCGCGATTGACGTGGTCACGTGAAATTGGACAACGCTCGACGTCGATCAGGCGATGGTAATCGCGCCGGAAAAAGCCGATCACTCCATCCTGCGCGTGGACGGTGATGCGATTGCGATATCCGTACTGTTCGGACGAGGGAATGATTGGTCGCATCGGAATGTCTTTGAGCTTCCCGATTCGCTGAAGAACATCGCGCACCTGTCGCCATTTGATTGCCAGTTGGTGTTCGTAAGCGATGTGCTGATAAGCGCAACCACCACAGCGGCCAAAGTACGGGCACTCCGGCGTAACCCGATCCAGTGATCTTTCCTTAACATCGACAAGTTCCGCCTCCGCGAATTGTTTCTTCTCGCGCACAATTTCAGCGGAGACCGTCTCGCCTTCAATTGTGTAAGGAACAAACACAGCCTTCCCGTTTTCCCGCCCGACACCCTTTCCACCGAAAGCAACGTCTTGGATTTTCAGATCGACAATGCGCATAGCATTAACAGCCTGATTGAGCACGGTGCCAGACGCGAATCACACATTCGTAGCGGCGCTTGGAGCTAACCCGTTGAAGCGGGTATTAATGAATAATGAAAGGTGAGCTATTTTCGCCGGGTTGCTAGGGAACCGCCGCTCCCTCGATTGCTCGCTCAATCGCCGCTTCAAGCGTGTCGAGCTTCACCGGTTTGATCAAGTGTTCGGAAAAGCCCGCCTGCAAACTTCTCTCGACGTCGCCGTTGTTGCCGAAGCCGCTGATGGCAATTCCCGGAATGTTCGAAATGGCGTGCAACTGCATCATTAGTTCCATTCCGGTGCCGTCTGGAAGTGCGACATCGCTAATGAGAAGATCGAATTTATTGCGCACCGCAGTTTCCATCGCCGAGCGCATAGTGTGGGTCGCTGCTACGAGATAACCACGGCGGACGAGTAATTTTTCCAAAGCAGTACATGTGTCTTGGTGGTCGTCGACGAGCAAGATTTTCAAGCCTTGCTGCGACGTCTCGTCTCTCGTTCTGACAGGGACGGTCAGTGCTTCGGCGGGTGAGATCGTTTGCATCGACAACAAGAATGTCGATCCACGATCGGGCCCGTCGCTTTGAACCGTGAGTGTGCCACCATGCGCCTGCGCGAGAGATTTCGAAATGGTCAAGCCCAGTCCCAAACCGCCAAAGCGGCGTTCGAATGAGCGGTTTCCCTGCTCGAAGGGGTCGAAAATACGTCGCATGACTTCCGGGTCAATGCCGATGCCGGTGTCGCGCACGCTGATTGTCAGAACTTCCGGCGACGGGTTTAAAGAGGAGATGGCAATCTCTCCTTCTTCCGGCGTGAACTTGATCGCGTTTTTGAGTAGGTTCCAAATGATTTGCTGGAACTTCGCCGCGTCAGCAGCCACGTTGTAGATGTTCGCCCGCAGGTTGAGATGGACGTCAAGTTGTTTCGAAGCGGCTTCCGCGCGGCAAATTTCGACTACGTTTGAGATCGCGAGATGCGCATCAACTGGGGCGAATCTCAACTGCAATTTATCTTTTGCGATTCGGGTAAAGTCGAGCAAGTCATCGATTAGTTGCGTTTCAAGTTCGACATTGCGACGGATCATGGCCAGGGACGCTTTCGTCTCTTCAGTCCGCGCCGGTTCTGTCTCGAGCGCCTCCAATGCGGAAATGACGGGCGTTAGCGGTGTGCGCAATTCGTGCGAAAGCATGGCCAGGAACTGATCTTTGGTCCGGTTGGCCGTTTCGACGACTGCCTTTTGTTGCTGAAGCGCCTCTTCAGCCCGCTGCCGTTCCGCCATGCCAGCGGAAAGGGCCATCGCCGTAATGGTAAGTACAGCTGCCCAGGACTGCAAAGCGAGAAGGGATTGGTTTTCCGTTTCCCTTACGAACGGCCCGAACCCATGCAGCGTTCCCCAGATTGCAATCGCCGACAGAATGAAAATACCCGTGGCTGTTTCGCGCTGTGTAAAGCGGAACGCCGTCCAAATGACAATCGGTCCGCAAATGAACGCGATTGGATAATTCCTAGCCGAAATTGTAAGCCAGCCGCCGAAGACCGCTTCGCTGAGGACGAACAACAGCAGCAGGAGGACGCCTACTTCAACGGCTTGGCTCCTGTTCCACTGGCGTTTCGATGCAACGCTCCAGAGAATAATTAATGGAGCAATCAGAAGATCGCCCGTTGCGTCCCCCAGCCACCACGTCAACCAAATCGCTCCATAATTCGCCCAATTGGCGAAACCACCAAGTGCAAGACTCGTCACACCAAAAATGGGACTGACGATCGTGCTGACGACGACTGCCAGCGCGAATTTGAAAACGCCTTGCGGCCGGTCAAAGACGCTTGTGCCGCCCGCAAACCGATTCACCAGCCATGCACCGGAGACGGCTTCGAGCGTATTTCCAGTGGCGATGGCAAGCGAGGTGGCAACGTTGCCCGCGGTCGTGGCGTTTACCAAAAACGCACCGACAAAGATAGCCGGCCAGATGCGGTACCCGAACAGGAGCAGTACGGCCAATGCAATTCCCGCCGGCGGCCACACCGGCGATGCGCTCGCGTTTAGAAATGCCAAACTCAATCCGAGCTTGCCGGCAATGAAATAAACAACCGTTACAATGCCGATGACCGGCAACGGGGGAAAACGTCGCGATTGCATCGCCTGACCGACTCAGCGCAGTCGCCCTATCACTACGCGGCTCTCGCGCGGCGTCAACTTTTCGCCGGGGTTAGGGCGTGCCACGTCAGCTCAGCTCGCCGGTCCCGATCCTAAGCGATCAATAATCGCGCACGTAAGGATACTTCGATTCCCAGCCGAGCTCAGGCGGAAATTCTGAATAGCCAGCGTGAATGTATGGAATATCTGGCGGAAGCATCGGGTAATAGCTCTCACGCCATGCCGGAAAGGGAAAGGTCAGTATCTCCAGCAGGCCGGCCACATGCCGGGCACCCGAGCGGCCTAGACCACGCCAGACGCCGTATCCAGCAGCTGCGGAATTTCCGTCGTACGTGTTAATGGTCGTCACCGTCACAAAAACCTCCGCCGGAGCGAGGAAAAAATTCGAGAAGCCGCGACCGAGCTTGCGCGTCGGCCCATAATCGTTGGCCGGAGGGTCTTGAATATCGGCGAAGGCATTGGTGGCAAAAACGGCGATTACTGCAAGGGCAAGGAGGGTTTTCATGGGGCTCTTCGAAGCAGTTAAAGGATTTCGAACCAATAGCGCAACACTTATTTTCGGTCGCCGTTTGCAACACGGTTTTGGGCTACGATCATCGAAATTGTGATCGTCACCGCCAAGACGATTATGATGAACCCAAGCGAGAGCCAGTTGGAAATTGGGTAGAAGTCCGCAACAATCATTTTGATCCCGACGAATCCGAGGATGACTGCGATCCCCGTTTGCAAGTAGATGAAACGATCCATCAAGCGGGCCAACAAAAAATAGAGCGATCGCAAGCCGATGATCGCACAGACGTTTGAGGTATAAACAATAAATGGATCGCGCGTAATGGCGAACACTGCGGGAATCGAATCGACCGCGAAGATAAGATCCATGACGTCGATCACGATTAAGGCGAGGGCGAGTGGGGTTAACATCCAGCGGCCATTCACGCGCGCTTTGAAGTGCTCGTTATAGAAGTCCTTCGTAATCGGGAACACACGGCGGCACAGCCGCATCACCCAACTCTCCCCGAAATCGCGTCGCATGTGTTTCCCGAAAAACATTCGAAACGACGTGACGAGCAGGAAGAGGCCGAAGAGATAGAGAACAAAGTGAAATCGTTGTACCAAGGCGATGCCGCACCAGATCATGACTCCCCGCATCACGAGTGCTCCGACAATTCCCCATACCAGTGCGCGATGTTGCGCACGTGGCGGGACATGAAAATAAGCAAAGATCAATACAAAAACGAAGATGTTATCCACGCTCAGTGAATACTCGACGAGGTAACCCGTGAGAAAATCGACTCCGTGTTGTGGGCCCTTTAAGCGCCAGACGACCAGGCTGAAACAGAGCGACAGAATCACCCACAGGACACTGCGTTGCGCCGCAGCGCGCATGCTTAACTCTCGATCGCGCCGCTTGAAACTGACCAGATCAACCGTTAGCGCAATAAAGACGCCGATGTGAAAGGCGATCCAAAACCAAATGCTGGTTGTCACAGCGCGAGATTTTCATGCCGCGCCGCTTGCGGCAATCGCAAATTGCAGACGTCTCGGCGGTGTTCGCTCTGCCCTGCGATAGGATGCGACGCATATCCGCAGACTTTTTTCTCGCGATCTGAAGCGTTCATCGTACTGTGTGCGACCCCGAAAATGGATGCCGAAGCGCAAAAACTTGTTGAATCGGGAAAACTTACGGCAAAAGCCGCGGAGCAGCTCGAAAAGTTGAAGCCGGGCACGTTTTGTTTGCACAAGAGTTGGGGGTTCGGTCGCGTGACCGAATGGAACCTTCTCCTCAATCAGATTGTGATCGATTTTGCAAGCAAGAAAGCGCATCCCATGCAGGTCCAGTACGCCGCAGAGAACCTTACGCCGCTCGCGCGGGAACATTTTCTCGCGCGCAAGGCCAACAACCTGACGTCGATCAAAACGCTCGCGAAGGAAGAGCCAGTGGCTGTGGTGCGAAATATTGTCGAAAGTCTTGGTGGACAGGCGACCGTCGCGCAGATCGGTGAATGGTTGGTCAATGATGTTTTGACCGAAGCGGAATGGAAGCGCTGGTGGGAATCGACAAAGAAGTTACTCAAAGCGAGCGGCGCTTTTTCGATTCCCGCGAAAAATACTGAGCCAATCCACCTGCGCGCCGAAGGTCTGTCGCACACTGACGAGTTAATCGCGTCTTTCAACAAGGCGCGGCAACCAAAAGAGCAAATAGCGGCACTCGAGCAGATCATAAGATTTCACCAGCAATTCAAAGAACCTGAAAAACAACTGCAGCCGTTCATCGCCACGATCGAGAACATGGCGGTGCGCAACCAGAAAATGCATCCCGAGCTCGCTTTCGAGTTTATCATCGCGCGCGACGATTTGCTCGGACGCGTTCCGCAACTGCGCACGACGCACATCGGTTTGACCCTGTCGAAATTGATTCTGGAGGAAGAGAAACGGTTGATATCGGTCTTGCCGAAATTGCCGGCGGCAAAAGAGAAAAGAGTTTTGCAAGCGCTGCCTTCCGCCCTCGGTCCTCGCTGGACGGAGCGTGCCTTATGCTTGATGCAAGGGAGTCACGGTCGCATGGTCACGCAAATT
>QHOM01000305.1 GCA_003218785.1 Verrucomicrobiota bacterium | reverse complement strand
CACCTTTTTTGCTCTTTAGCTCCGGTTGCGGCATCAGAATCAGGACTGCGCCTGATCACGTGGTCGCGATAAGGTTTAACGACGGCTGTGTCGACGGAAAGAACAACTGTTTCATCAAAATTTCAAATTGCGGGCCCGAAGAAATAATCGGCATATTCTTGCGTTGTGAGTCACGGACCTTGCGCAGGAGGCGTAACGCCTAAACACGCCACGATCGCCACCACCGCTAGGCCGAGGCAGGCCTCACAGATCACATTGCGGCGGAGCTGAGCCAGGAAATCCGAGCCTGCTAGAACTCGAGTTAGCTTCGTTTTGATGACGAATCGATTCCGCGCGCCGAGGCCGACGAGAACGCCGAAGAGCGCAAGCTTACCAAGCAAGAGCCAACCATAACGCGTCGTGAAAAGCGGGTGAATCGAACCGACCAACAGCCAGCTGTTGGAAATGCCGCTCACGATAAGGATCCCTACGCAACTCAAGCTCAGCGTGGAAAAGCGCCGGATTACCGCAAGGGCGCGTTCGCCTAGCGACAACGATGCATGGGCGCGCGTTAGAAAAATTGCCAGCGGTAGGAGGCCGCCGATCCAGGCGCCCGCGGCGCAAAGATGGAGCGCATCGCCTAACAAACCAAGCGGTTGCGCTCCGGCAGCTGCAGCGTGGCTGATCCAGGCGAGCGAGGCGAGCAAAACAACACCGACCAAAGAGAGAGCGACGACCAGCGCGTGTCGCAATCGAGGTTGCGCGAAGCCTAACGCGACGACCACAAACGCTTACGGCGATCAGGGCAATGCGAAGCTGCCAGACGCGACCGAATTCCGTTTCAAACAGAACCGTTTGCCACGCTGTCGTTGAAAAAACGCGTACGAGCGGCAATCCCCTCATGTTCGCGACTTCCAGCCAAAACCAAAGCAGAGCGGAGAGGAGAGCCGCGATCAGACTCCACCCGGCCAGGCGGAGCAAACGCTGCTCGACCTCATGCAAATCGCCGCTCGCGGGCCGGCGTGCCGGGCCAAGCGTCACCAGCTCGAAAATAAAGGTTCCCGCGAGCAGGATTGACGCGCCGATGTGCGCGGTGCGAGCGATGATGAGCAGCGCGATAAGCATCAACTCTCTCCTGCGCGTGAACGCCTAACGACTGACCCGGAACGTGAAGCTTCCGTTCGTCACGTGTGTATCGACAGAAACCACGCGCCAGACGACTTTGTACATTCCCGCTCTGAGTTGCGGGAGAGAAACGTGCAGCTGCGCGCGATCCGAGCGATCCAGATGCACATCGCGTTTGTCCACTTCCTTCCCAGACGTATCGAAGACCTGGATGCTGCTAAAGGTCGGTTCAATGTTTTCCGTAAATCGGATTCGAACTTCGCTAGGCGATGTCTGGACCGTGCTACCCACGGCCGGCTCCGCGTCCTTGAGAAAAGCGTGCGCTTCAACTCGCGTCGTGCTAGTCAAAACGATCAGAAACAAACTTACAATCGTGCATTTCATTTTTTTACTCCAAATAAAGGCCGCCCGATCGTGTGTGGAAACAGGTCATCGAGGTAGAAGTGCAACTGCGCGATGAAGCCGACATCGCTACCACTGTGTGAATTAATCGGAATGACTGCTTCCGCGCCGACCTGGAAATATTTTCCCGCCCAGATAACGCCAGGGTTGATTGTCCCCGTAGTCTCTCCCTCCTGTCCGCGATCGAGTGGCGTTTCGAAGGAAAACTCAATGAGGGGAATCAAATGATCGAAAGGCGCACGCAAGCCAATGTCCTTCACCTGCCCCTGCAAGTAGATAAAGCTGTATTCCACAGCGAAGCCGTATTGCGGAACGTTGGGATGGCGTTCAATGTCGAGCTCCCTCTCGCCTGTTTCTTCATTGACACTGAACGTGCGCGTGCTCGCGCTCGTGGGAATCGCAACGCCGATGATGCCAGTGATCGCGAGCGGACGAAGCAGCGACAGGCCCGGTGGCAAATCGCCCAGACCCTTGCCAAAAAATAGCGCCGGAGCCCACGTGCTAAACGTATCCACACCCACACGCTTGCTGCCCGTGCCACCAACTTCCGCGCCGAGACCTAACGAAACGATGCTTTCATGCTCATCATTCTCGAAGAACTGATATTTGGCGCCGAGTTCGAGGTTGCCAAAGCCACTTACTGATTCCTCGCCATGCGGGTGAAGCATCAGAAATGTTTCGCCCACCTCGATGCCAAAATTGGGCGTGATGCGCTTTGCGATATCGACCGAAATATCGGTCTGGCGTGTCCCGCCGTCATCCGGCGTCCTAATCGTGCTAACAGTTGGAAGCGAAAGTTCATCGGCGACAAAAGGATCGTCGGTTGAAAGCGTTGCCGGGAAAAATCGCGCGCCCGCGAAGCCATGGCCGTACACCCGGCTCGTCGCACCAAGCTCGCACACGGCGCAGACAATCGAAAAAAGCAAAACCAAATGTTTCATGACTATTCCTCCAAGAAATGGGAACACGGGCGCGATCGCGATACGCGCGGTGGCAGTTCCCTAGTTCGTAATTGGTGTGCGGGTGCAAACCGCGCACTCGCACGGCGCAACCGACTCGAACGCGAACTAGCTCAGGAGCGAGCGTGGTGGTGGAACGGGCGGCGAATGCCCAAGCTCAAACGAGAAGCAATCACGTGTTGCGTATTCGAAAGGAACAAACGGCCGCGTAATTCGATTCGCGAGAGGCGCACAGATCAAATCGATCTTCGGCGCCGGGGACTGCAAATCCTGTTCCTTCTCCGAATTTTTTCCTTTGCTGATTACGTGACAAAGCGAGCACGGATGCGCGCCGTCAAAGGTTTGCGTTATCGCCTGGCATAATGGCGCGTGCTTTGAGTAATCAAGGATCATCGTCGCCCAAGCAACCGACTGAAGAGCGACCCAATGCAGACCAATCGCGCAGCAAAGCGCGATGACCATAGCAATTCGGGCAACGCAGCGAAACACCATCGCGAGGCTAGTGCCCGCAAATTTCATGTCAATCACCTTTCGGTGAAAATGCGCCGTTACCTTCGTCGAGATAAATTGTCGAGCCCACGCGCGAGATTTGAAGCGACTGTCGCCAGCTTCCACCCGCGAAATCTTTTTTTGCTTCGATTGTTTTCGTTTCTGCTTTTAGCCCCGTTGGGGCCCGGTCGATGTTAACCCTGCCCGCAGCAGCTTCGCGCAGCGATGCGGGCGCGGCCATCGCTTCGCACAAAAGCCTGCCATCCAATCGTTGCGGCGGGTTAATTCTGAGAA
>QHOM01000164.1 GCA_003218785.1 Verrucomicrobiota bacterium | reverse complement strand
ATCGCCGCCACGTCCCGAAGGCCGAAGTTCACGTCCTCGATGCGGGCCATTTCGCATTGGACACGGCAGCGGACCAGATTGCGCAGATCGTCCGGGGCTTCATGAAGTAACGGCAGCGAATGGGGTCGCGTGTAAACACCGCGAAGAAATTACAAAGTAAAAAGGCTAAAGTAGAAGTTGAGCAGAAGAAAACGCTAGCTGCCGAGGAGGCCGCCAAGGATATCGAGAATGGAATGGGCAATCGTTCCCGGAATAATGCTGCGGCGCCACGCCGCGACCGATCCCAAAACCAATCCGATACCTACGATAACGACAACCGGTTTCCATCCCTGGTAAAGATGAACCGCGCCGAAAGCGACGGCCTGTAAGCAGACGGCAACGGGGAGCGAGCGAATGAAAGCCCAGAGCTGCCGTTGCAGATAGCCGCGATACGCGATTTCCTCACAGATGCCGCCGGTAATTGAGAGCACGATCCAGCCCGTTGATTCACCGAAGTTGGTTGGCAACATAAATGCAGTGTCTGGCAACCAATTGCCGAGCAGAAAAACGAGCGCGCGCGCGGTTACCGCCACCACCACAATGGTCCCGATGGCGAGAAGGCAATCCCGGGGGCAGTCACGCCAGGTGTTCCAGCCGCGACCGACGATATTCATCACACCGTTGCCATTTGCGCGCGCACCTGCGATCACGTACCACACACGCAGCAGTTCCATCGCGATCAGAGTCAGGTAAAGGAGAAAGCGATGTGAGAACGGATGCCGCGCCATGAGCCAGCTCGCGGTTGCGATGCCCGCCAGGATCAGAAAAAAACCGAACAAATGACGTTCGGACGCAAGCGGCGGATTATTGTTCATGGGCCTGTGGAAGAAATTAGAAAGTAGCAGGCAGAAAGTAGGAAGTAGGAAGTGAAAATCCGGAAGGAGCCGCCTCCGTCGGACTACGGCGTGCCAAGGAAAGACCGCCCGAAAAGCCGGAGCGGAAAAAACTCGGCAGTCTGTACCAGGACCTCATGATAGATTGTATGCGCGCCCTTATCGTCACCGTCGCGGTTTTTATTTCCATTGGCTCGGTTTACGCGGAGCCAACGATCGATTCGCGCACAGCGAAGATCGACGATGTCGAACTGCATTATCTGACCGCCGGTTACGGACCAACAGTGATTCTGCTGCACGGGTTCGCGGAAACTTCGCGGATGCGGCGACCAATCATCCCGCTGCTGGCGGAAAAGTTTACCGTGATAGCGCCGGACCTGCCGGGCATCGGTGATTCATCAATTCCAGAGAAGATCGACATGCTGAGCGCTGCGAAGCAAATCCATGAGCTCGTTCGTTCGTTGAGGATCGAAAAGGCGCGCGTGGTCAGGCATGACATCGGATTGATGGTGGCGTACGCGTATGCCGCGCAATTTCCTAACGAGACCGAGAAGCTCGCAGTGATGGATGCGTTTCTTCCCGGAGTTCCCGGATGGGAAGCGATCTACAACGCTCCGAATGTCTGGCATTTTCGATTCAACGGCGAATATCCCGAAAAGTTGGTGCAAGGACGGGAGCGGACTTACTTCGAATATTTCTGGAACGTCTTCGCAGCCGATAAGACTCACTCCATTCCGGAAGCAGATCGCAAAGCTTACACAGAGGTGTACTCGAAGCCGCGCCGGATGCGCGCAGCCTGGGCGTATTTCGCGTCGTGGGCGCAACTGGCCAAAGATTTCGCGCAGCTCTCGCAAACAAAACTGACGATGCCGGTCCTGTCGATTGGCGGCGAAAAGTTGTTAGGCAATGAGCTTGCGGCGCAGGTGAAGCTGGTCGCTGATAACGTCACTGTTGTCGTGCTGCCCAACACTGGTCACTGGATCCTCGAGGAGCGACCGAAAGAAACGACTGACGCGCTGATTAAGTTTCTGTGAATCCGGAGTGGTTTAACTGCGATCGGCTAACGCGGCGAGGGCGATTTGCACGCCGGCGACGGCCATGCCGCCTTCGCCGACAGCAGCAGCACAACGTTTGACCGAACCGGAACGGACATCGCCGGCAGCAAAAATGTTGGGAAGGCTGGTCTCGAGCGGGCCCGGTTGGCGTTTGTTCTCTTTCCAAGCCGGCGCGCTCGCCACGGCCGATCCTGTCTTGATGAATCCTTTGTCGTCGCGCTCGATCTCGAGTGGGAGCCACTCGGTGCACGGGTTAGCGCCGATCATCGAAAAAACAGCGCGCGTCCGCACAACGCGCCGTTCGCCCGTCTTTGTATTTTCCAGCTCGGCTTCTTCGAGCATTTTGTTCCCAAACATTTTTCGAATTTGGGTGTGATAAAGAATCTCGATGTTCTTTTGTGCTTCCACTCGTCGCGAAAGATAGCTCGACATTTTAGAGAGATCGTCTCCACGGATGACGAGCAACACTTTGGCGGCGCCATCGGAAAGAAACATCGCGGCCTGGCCCGCTGAATTGCCGCTACCGGCGACGATGACAGTTTCGCCGCGACAAATCTGACCTTCCATTGCCGTCGCAGCGTAGTAAACGCCCATATTCTCAAATTGTTCGCGTCCCTCCGCATCCAGCCGGCGGTAATCCGCGCCGGTCGCGATCAGGACGCTTTTTGCCCGAAGCACGGCTGAGCAACCTTCAACTTGAAGACAGGCACGGTATTCGTCGGCGGCATCGTACTGAAGCGAGAGCGCCTGCGCCGGCGTGGAAAATTTCGCACCGAACCGATACGCCTGAAGCTGCGCGAGCCACGTCAAATCGCCGCCACTAACCCCAGTCGGGAAACCAAAAAAGTTTTCGATCAGAGAGGAGGAACCAGCCTGGCCGCCGGGAGCGTAACTTTCCAGAACGACGGTGTGCAATCCCTCGGAGGCGGCGTAAACGGCCGCGGCAAGGCCGGCCGGACCTGCACCGACGATCGTCAGGTCTGACATAATTTCGTTTTCGTTCTCGAACGCGAGCGGACGAAGCAAACCGGCCACTTGCGCGACTTCGCGCAACGAAGGTCTTCGCAAAGGAACGCCGGCCGCCGTAATCAGCGCGGGCAAATCGCGACTGCTTAAGTGCAGACGTTTGCTCAATGCCTGTCCCTGCTCGCTCTCAAATTCGACGAGCCGATGCGGGATACGATTTTTGTCGAGGAAATCATCAAGCTGATGCCCTTCGCGTGTGCCGCTTGCCGCGAGAACGCGCAATCCGGCAAATTCCCGATCGCGTCGCAGTCGCTTGCGACGCATGATCAATGCTTTTACGATGGGCTCGCTCACACCGGGTAATTCGGCGAACGCGCGCCGGAGTTCAGTCACGGGCACATGGAGTATCTCGGCTTCAGGTGAGGTCACCCGCACCGTGGCCAAGGCCGACGTGCCCTGCAACATCGCGACATCGCCAATGAAATCGCGCTCGCGTGCGGTGGCGAGGATTTGTTCCGTGCCATCGCGCGACTCGAAAGCCTCGACCTCGCCGCGCAAGATAATGGTCAGACCAAGGTCGCGCTGCCCGGCTTTGAAAATCAGGTCGCCACGTTTTAGCGCGCGTCTCTCTGCCAATGGTTCAAGCAGAGAAAGCTGGTGATCGTCCAGCTTCGGAAAGGCGATACTTTCCGTGTCGCGATAAAACTGCTCGTCTCTCTGTTCGTCCGGCGTCACTTCCCGTACTTTACGCGTTGGCGATCAAAACGCGAAGATTCTGGTGAGGGAAAGGACTCGGAAAAGATTGCCTTCACGTCAATTCAACGCGACGAATCCAGGCGCAGTCAGCCCCAGAGGTCGCGAGAGGGAAGAGCTATTTTTCCTGCCTGATATGATAGTCGATGATGACGATCGCCGGCAAGAAGTAAGGGCCCGTCCAGGTCCACGTAATCCGCGGCGCTCGCGAGAAGCCGAGCCGGAGCGATTCCCAAAGATGTGCAGACCATGCAACCGATCAGTAATTTGAATCCGCTTTCTCGCGCTCGCTCGCTCAAGAGCAGCGCTTCCGTTAGCCCTCCCGTTTTGTCCAGTTTTACGTTAAGCACTTCGTAGCGATTCGTTAGGCGGCGAAGATCGGCACTGGTATGGCAACTTTCGTCTGCGCAGACTGGAACAGGATGATCCAGAGTTTCGAGGACCTCATCGGCATTCGCAGGAAAAGGTTGTTCGATCAGCTCAACACCTAATCCGTTCAACGCCGGGACAATGTTGCGACAATGCGAAGGAGACCATGACTCGTTAGCGTCAATGAGCAGACGCGCCGCGGGCGCTGCCTCGTGCACAGCTTCAACTCGCGGAAGATCCAGGTTGTCGCCTCCAAGTTTGAGTTTCAGGATGGGAGCATTCGCATTTGCTTTGGCTGCTGTCGCCATTGCGGCCGGCGTATTCAGACTAATAGTAAACGACGTTTCAACGGCGCGAACGATGGGGATGTTTGCCAGTTCCCAGACGCGTTTGCCGGAAGCCTTCGCTTCAACGTCCCATAACGCGCAGTCTAACGCATTACGTGCAGCGCCCGCCGACAGCAGGTGTTGGATCTGCTGTCGATTCAAACTCGGTACGCTCTTCATCGATTCGATCTCCGCCAAAACCGACGCCGCGCTTTGTTTGTAACGCGCAAGAGGGACCGCCTCGCCGCGTCCGCTGTGTTGCCCGTCGCTTATTGTCACGACGACGACTCGTGCTTTAGTGCGACTGCCACGCGAAATCCGAAACGGTTGCTTAAGTGGCCAGATTTCTTCCTGCGCCTCGATGATAAGCATGACAGAATTTACAGAATAGACAAAATGGGTTTCAGAAACATCTGGTGCTCCAGATTCCGATAATTCGGTTCCATTCTATCGAAAAATCTTTTCCGAATTCCCAAGCGGTTTCCTAATCCTGCCGATTTGGTGAATTCCGTCTAGATCGCCCCATTGCAGAGGTCACGAAGTAGTTTTTCCGGTATCCGCTTTCCGTTATCCCAAATCTATCGTCGCTCTTCGTGTCCTCCGTGGTTAACTGGTAACCATGAAAATCACCAAAAACATCGGCATGCTTTTGCTCGCGGTTTACTTGATCATCGACGGCCTTTTAGGGTTCGGCTTGAATATCGGGCCGGCCATCTTCCTGCTGTACATCGTGGCGCTAGCCGCCGGCGTCTTCATTCTCATCGGCAAATAGCAGTAGCTACTTCAAATATTTGTCGAACCATGCGACCGTCTGATCCATTCGATCGGCTTGGTTCTTTGGCTCTAGAAAGAGATGGCCTTCGCCGGGATATACGATGAGCTGCGTCGTCACACCAAGCGTCTTCAAGGCGTGCCAGAATTCGTAGGACTGCGGAGCGGGGCATTCTGCGTCGTGCTCACCGACAATGACGAGGGTGGGGGTCTTGACGTTCTTGATGAAGTGAATGGGAGAACTTTTCTCGTAAACGGCGGGATCGTCGTAAACTGATGCGCCGAAGAACGGGATCATCCATTGATCGATTAAGTTCTGGCCATAGTAACTTTGCCAATTGGCGATGCCGGCACCGGCGACAGCGCCGCGGAAACGGTTAGTCTGGGTGACAGTCCACATGGTCATAAAGCCGCCGTAACTCCAGCCGGTCACGCCGAGACGCGCAGGATCGATTGGATATTTTTTTATCGCAGCATTGACCCCGGCGAGCATGTCGCGCAGATCGCCGGCGCCAAAATCTTTCACGTTAGCGCGGGTGAAATCTTCTCCCTGACCGTAACTTCCACGAGGATTCGGCATCAGAACGTAGTAACCTCGAGACGAGAGAGCGGCGACAATGGCTCTCGGCATTCCAAATGAAGCGGGCCAGTCCGCCGTCAGTGCGCTTGCAGGTCCGCCATGGATGAGGACGACCATGGGATATTTCTTACCGGACTCCACTTTCGCCGGTGTTAGAAGCCAGCCCTGGATATTGAAGCCTTCGTTCGTCCACTCAAGGCTCTCGGCTTTGCCCCACGTTGCTAATAATGCGGAGTTATTATTCGTTAGCTGGCGCCATTCGCCGATCGGTCCAGCCCAGATTTCCGGTGGCGTTTCAAACGTGCTGCGGTCCGCGGCTGCGAACTTGCCATCGCTGGAAACTGCGAAGTCAGGGAAATTACCGAAAGAGTGAAGGGCTTCTGCACCTTTCCAAACTGTGCGCACCGAGTTGTTGGCCGGAGTCAATTCAGAGATCGCACCGCCACCGCCGACTATCTCCGTGAAAAGAATGCGATCCGGCATTAGCCAAAAGAGCGAACTCACAGAGCTTTTGCGACCGTTTGTGCGGTTCTGCACATCGTCACCGCTTGCTGACATGGTGAAGAGGTCGCCACCATGAAATCCTTCGTCACTCATCAAGCCTTCGATGAAGGCGATCGATTTGCCATCGGGCGACCAGCGCGGAACGGCAACTTGAAGAGAAGGTTTGTAGATCGACGTGGCGCTGCCCTTTGCGATGTCGATCATGTAAATTTGCGCGATCCACCAATTGTTGTCGCCAGGTCCCGATGCCGCCGTTGCGACGAATGTCTTGTCGTCGGGTGACCAATCGTAGTCGTAGATGTGGAGATTTTCCGGGGAAACCTGACGCAACTCCCTCGTGGCAACGTTCAGAACAGCAACCCGCTGATTATGAATCGCGCTATCGATCACGCCGGTGGTCGCGGGCGCAGCCATTAATGGACCGCCGCCATGCGCGCCTTCAATGTAGAGAAATGCAATCTGTTTCCCATCGTGCGACCATCGTGGTCGTGCGGCGTATCCTTTCAGGTTCGTCATTCTTTTGGGATCGGAACCGTCGGCCTTCACAGTCCAGAGTTGCCGCTGCTCGCTCTCGCCGGCGCTCGAAAAAACTGCGAGCGTTTTCGAATCGGGAGACCAGGCGGGATCGGAATCGGTCCTCTCGCCGGTGATTGGAATTTTGGCAATCGTTGCCGGCCCATTTTCTGATGTTTCACGGACGTAGGTCTGCTTTGATGTTGTTGCGGCAGTTGACTGCACCCATGCGACATGTGTGCCGTCCGGAGAAAGGGCAATATCACCGTACAGGACGGTCTTAGCCAACTGTTCGTTCAGATGCTGCATGGTCTGAGCTGTTAGCGTCATCGGAAAGAGACAGGCCAGAACAAAATGCTTCATGTGCTGCATTCTGACAAAGGCGCGGCGGAGCGGCAAGGTCATCCGGCTTCATTCGGCAATTACGTGGCAGGGAGGAGCAGATCAGTTTTTTGCGAGTAGCGACTAATCAATCAATCACGTACGATCGACCGATGGCCCTGGTTCGGATTCGCTTGTCAACGTCAGATGATTGCAGTGCTCTGGCCGAGCTGCGTTATCGATTTCGTGCCCAAACTGAATCGGCCACCGAGACCAAATCGGTGTTCTTGCGCAGATGCACATCATGGATGAAGAAGCGTTTCCGCCCCGGCTCCTGCCCGTGGCGCTGCTGGGTCCTCGACGATGGCAAGCGGGTGCTCGGCCACGGATATTTTTGAGCTGCGATATGGCGTCCTTCAACCGCGTTCTCGCCGCCAGGCAAAAGGCTAAACGGCCAACGCCGCTGAAGACCACCGAGCCGACAAGTCGATCGAAAATTGTTTGAACATTTTGCTTGCCAGGGAAACTCAATATACTAGAATAGTTTTTAGAGTGCCATGAATACCAATACGTTCCTTTCTCCAATTGAAAAGCCCAAAGGGCTGATGATGAAGCTGGCGTATTACTTTACCCGCCGGCAATTCGGAAAAGTGCTTACACCGCTGAAAGTGCACAGCGCGCGCTTGCCGTCCGCATTTGGCCTGTTCTACGCAAAGATCGGCAAGCTGGACAAAAAGCTGACGCTCCCGCCGGAGACTGTTCTACTCATCCGTGAACAGGTGGCGCGTATCAACGTCTGCCGTTTCTGCATGGATATCGGCCGATCATTCGCGATCAAAGCGTCGATCAATGAAGCCAAATTCGATGCACTAGATCAGTACAGCACAAGCTCTCTGTTTACCGATGCAGAACGCGCCGCACTCGACTATGTGACGCAGCTGACAAAGAATAAAAAGGTTCACCCTGATACTTTTGCTCGGTTGTCCCGTTATTATTCCGAGCGCGAAATCTGCGAGATCGTCTGGCTGATCGCCAGCGAGCATCTTTACAACCTGACCAATATCGCTCTGAACATCCACTCGGACATGCTCTGCGACATCAGCAGGAAGAATTTGAGATCATCCAAGACATGAAAGACACGAGAAAATCGGTCCCGCGAAACCGAACAGCCGATGCCAGTCGGCAACGCATCGTGGAAGCGGCGCGGGCGCACTTTTTCAGCCACGGATTCCGCAGCGTGACCATGGACGATCTGGCGGCGGAGCTGGGCGTCAGCAAGAAAACGCTCTATTCGCATTTTCCCAGCAAGATCGCGCTGCTTGAGGCTGTGCTGGCGGATAAGTTCGCCGGCCTCGAAGCAAAGCTGGAAGAAATCACGCGCGCATATCCACACGATTTCCCAGTGGCGTTGCATGAACTGCTGACCAATACGCAACGCGAGTTGGATGAAATCAAACCGCCCTTTGTTCGCGACATGCGGCAGAAAGCGCCGCAGGTGTTTAAGATTGTTGAGCGCCGCCGTGCCGATTTAATCGAACGCTTTTTCGGAAAGCTTTTCGTCGAGGGCCAGCGCGCGGGAATGGTGCGCAAAGATCTTTCGGCCAAACTGATGATCGAGATTCTGCTCGCCGCGGTTCAGGCGATCGTGAATCCGGCGAAAGTGGAAGAGCTCGGCCTCACGCCAAAAACCGGTTTCGCATCAGTCATCAAAGTTGTTCTCGAGGGCGCGCTTACCCGGAAAGGAAGGAAAACATGAATGCGTTTCGCTTTGTGCAAGATCGGCAATTAATGCGCGCCGCTGGAGCGTTGACATTGCTTCTCCTGGTTGGCAGTTGCAGCGACTCGCCTAAGAACCGTTTCCAAGGTTATGTTGAAGGCGAATTCGTGTATGTAGCGTCGCCGCTCGCCGGAACGTTGGAATCGTTGCACGTGCGACGAGGCGATCAGGTAAAAGCTGGTGACCCGCTCTTTGCTCTGGATGAAACCCCGGAGAAAGCCGCGCGCGAGCAGATC
>QHOM01000163.1 GCA_003218785.1 Verrucomicrobiota bacterium | reverse complement strand
GACCTGCAACAGCACACCCGTGAACGGCACCGCAGCCGTGCGGCTATCGTCGATCGTGAGGCGTAGAAATTCCCAGATCCCCTCGGGGAAGGAAACACTTGGATTCGCTGCGCCGCCTGCCATCCTAAAAATCGGTTTGTCGCTCGCGAGCTGGAGCCACGTTGCGCTGTCATGCGAACCTTCCACTCGCACTGCTTTAATGAATTCACTGCCTGGAGGCGTTTCGAAGGTCACGCCTTTGAGCAATGATTTTGTTCCTGTCGTTAACGTAATCTGGGTGGCCGCTGGCTCGAGCGCAGTGCGTAATTCCTGCGAACGCAGCGCAGATTCGCGTCGAGGCATCGGCCGATCGATCAGAAAAGGTACTTCGCGCCCTGCACTGTCTAATATGCGCACATCTCCAAGATCGGGACGCGCAACATCGAGCGTTTCGGCCGGCAAATTTACGCGAATCAATCCGTTCGCTGGTACATCGATGGCTTGGCTGAATCGCCATTCGTTAGGCGTCAATGCGCGAAGCGGTCCGACAAACAAAAACGCTGCGAGCAGAAGACCTGCGGTCAACTTGCTCGACCCGCGAACCGTCGATCCGAATTTCATTGGGTCTGCTTTGCCGAAAGACCGAGAAAGCGCTGATAGAGAAAAGACGCGATGATCGCGATGATTGCGACGACGATGAACGCGGCAATTCGATAAAGCTGCTCCAACTGCGAGAGATCGTGCAGGAAAAGTTTGAGGACAGTGACGCCAAGCAATCCCAGACCCGCATATCGCACCGGCCTTGCGGTTTGACGGATTCCAATGATTAGGAGCAACAGCGCGAACGACGCCCACGCGATGCTGTAACTCATGTCGCGCGCGAAGTTTCCAGAAAATTGGAATGTGAGCGCCGCCACGCCCGGCCGGCTGAAGTAATCGGCAATCTGGATGTTTAACAACAGAAACGCGAGAATCGTGCCAAGCGAGTAAAGCAGCGGCTGCGCGTTGCGGCCGAGGACAAGATTTCGCGGCTGCGCAAGAAGTCGCGCGGCAGCGAAGAGGGAGATAGTCACGATGCCATAGGTATAGAGGTACCAATTGATGATCGGCGTTGCGGAACGGGCGTGATAACTGAGGACTGCGGGGTTTAGCGCGAGCCGCACAAACGCAGTCGCCAGCAGAGCAGTTCCCACAAGGCGCAAACCCGGATGCGGCACACGATGGAACAACCAGCAGAGAGCGGCGCCTTCAAGGGCCCAGCCAAGAGTGATCCATTGCCGGTCGAATTGAATCGGAAAAATAAGCGTGATGAAAAACAACGCAGCGCCGCCAAACAATGCGAGCTGCGCATTTCGCGTCGGGCTTTGTGCCGGCATGCGTTTCAAAAGAACGATGAGCCCAAGCAGCGCCAGCACAGCGAACGCCGCCGGCACCAAGCCCAGCATGCCGCTGGGATAACTGGTGCGAATCACATCATAGACGAGGAAGAAATGCAACGGCGCAGCCAGCGCAGCCGTCGCCCAAGGCATTGTTTTAGCGGCGAATTGTCGATAGAACAGGAACGGAAAAATCGTGAACACTGCAGTAAATCCAATGTACCAGGCGAGCGGCGGCAGGGCGCGATCGGGATTGAAGCGCGCGATATGCCAGGCGTATTCTAAAGCAAGTGTCGATCCGAGACCGACCGCTGGGAGCAAGTCGAGCGAAAATATTTTCGCCATGCCGAGAAGGAGAACGACGAACAAGAGCGCCAGGCCAAATACTGGCGAGGGATTCAACAGCGGAAGCCGCAACGCCACCATAATCAGCAGAAGAAAAGGGAGCGTCGCGGATAAGGCGGGAAGTTGGACCGCGAAATTTGCCGGATCGGTAACAGCACCGAACAATCTTCCTCGCGTCGTACTCGTCACTCCCGCGCTAGTGAGCAGTTGGCGGCACGCCCAGACCGCCACGAGCATAAAGAAAATGGCGAAACCTCCGAGAAGGAAGAGTGAAGTTGGCAACCCAGTGAGCTGGATCGGGATTCGGAAAATCCATCCGCCGATTACGACAAACGTAAGCAACAAAACGATCAAGATTGATAACAGAGTTCCGGTGGCGATTGCCAAAAGAATGGCCAGCAGATCTACACAGAACACCAGCGGCCAAACTACGAATGAAACTTCCGGTAAGTTGAAGATTGGCATCAAGACCAGCACGAGCGCAAGTGCGGGAAACAGATAACCCCACCAGCGGACATCGATCTTGCGCGTGCATTGCAGGACTAGCGGGGCCGCTGAGTGCAGCAGCGCGAACACGAAAAAGGCCGCAAGTGCCGCGTAGAGATTTTGTGTCGCAAGGTACCACGCGGTCCAGATGGCGAAAAACACGAAGAGGGCCAGACCGGTGACGGTGCTCACTGCCGCGAGTTTTTCTTTCATGAAGACAATCGCAAGCAAGCCGATATCCGCGAGAAAGATGTAGCTCAGCAATAGCGCCGGCCGATTCCCAAAAGCCTGAAACGAGAGAAAATAAAAACCCCAGAGTATCGCGGCCCCGCCCATCCCGAGCGCAGCAGCCGAGAGAGCGCTTTCCGATTTCGATCTGCGTTTTGTTGAAATTGGAGCCGCACAAAAGAGAAGTTCGAAGCCGAGAAAAATCGCCATCGACACAAGGACTTTGTTGCCAAGAAAGTATTCCTCGCGCAGGAAAAATTGCGAGACCCACCCGATCTGCATGAGCACGGTTCCAACCGCGCCGAGAACCGGCAGCGCAATCCATTCCTTCCTGCGCGCGACCATCAAGAGACCGATATCGAGGAGCGCGATGTAACCGAAAAGACCAGGCGGATTATCCTGTCCGGTTGAAAGCAGTATTGGCGTGAGAAAACCGCCAGCCATGCCGAGAATACCCACCGCGACCGCATTGAGACGCACCGCGAGCAGAAACGCGACCGCTGTGATCAGCGCCATCAAGAGCAACGTCGGAACCAATCCGAAAAACGCGAAATGATAAAACGACCGGCAGGCGAAAGTGACAGCGTACAGAATAAGGATGCCGGTCGCGCAAAGCGTTTGCGACGTGACCACGTTCTCCTTCCGCTTCAGTGCAAGGCTGCCAACGACCAACGCCAGCCCGACCACGAAACCGATTGCCACGCGCATTTCCGGCGGAATTAGATTGTGCTCGAACGAGTACTTCACGAAAAACGCCACGCCGAGGAACAGCGCCAGCCCGCCAATCCATGCGAACAGTTTTGCACCCATAAACTGTTCCCAGTTGATTGCGGGTAGCGAAGGTTGTGGCGCTGGCAGCGCGGCAGAGGGCGGTTGAGGAGGCGCCGGCGGTGACACAGATGCCGCAGCAGCCAGGACTTCCTTTGGTAATGGCGGCGGAACCGAAGCGGGGCGTACCTCCGGAGACTTTACAATCGGCGGCGAAACGAAAGGCTCTCCTTCTGCCGTTTCCTTTTCTGCGGCAAATGGCCGCTCTGTCTCCGGCTCTCCTGGTGCGTGCCTTAACAGTTGCAGCTCCGCTTCCAGACTGCGCAATCTGGCTTCGAAATCTTCGACGGAGCGCCGCGCGCCAGCCGCCTTTGCAATTGCGACCAGAGGCAACACGAAACAGACGGCGATGCCAAGCAACAGGAGAAAGACGATAGTTTCCATAAATTAAGGTGGGCGAACCGATTCACATAATGCACGGTTTGGTGCAGTTACGTGAATCGATAAATTTGCCGGTTAGCATCGAATTATTCGATCATGAACATTCATCACCTCGAGCTCTTCTATTATGTCGCGAAGCATGGCGGCATTGCGGCTGCCGTGCGCAAGATGCCATATGGAATTCAGCAGCCGGCCGTAAGCGGACAAATCGCCAGATTCGAAGAAGCTTTTGGCGCAAAATTATTCAATCGGAGGCCATTTTCCCTTCTTCCCGCTGGCGCCGAGCTATTCGAGTTCATCAGACCGTTTTTCGACGACGTAGAGAAGGTCGCTGGCAGAATCCGCGGCGGCTCGAAGCAATTGCGCATCGCCGCGCCTTCGATTGTGCTACACGATTATGTTCCCGAATTGTTGCGGCGCCTTCGCGGGCGCTTTCCAATTTTCCGGCTCCAACTTCACGAGGCGGCACGAGCCGACGCCGAGAGACTGTTGCAGGCGGGAGAAATCGATCTGTCGATCACAATCATCGACAGCAACCCGGTTTCAAACCCCCGCCCGGAGTGCGCGTGATTCCATTACCAAGCTTTCCACCGGTCGTTGTCGGAGCAACCTGGGCCGGAAAACTGTCCCCGATCGCGCAACAATTTCTCGCCGAAGTCGAAATCGAAGCGACCGTCGTAAGGGGCAATTCGAGACGAGGCTAGTGTTACTTGCTTTGGCGCTCCACACGAAACGACCCTTTATTTGACGCTGTCGACTTCCTCCGCAAATTAGCTGACTCTCGGGCGCCCGTAGCTCAACTGGATAGAGCATCTGACTACGGATTCAAGCCTAAAGAATTGCACATCGTTTCGCCGCTTTGCATACCGTCGAGGACGCTGGGTGATTCGGCAGTTCAGCATTTGCAGCGCGTTACGCAGAATTGCGTGCTTTTGCGGCCAAAAATCGTCAGACCGTAGAAAGAGACCGTGAAAAATTCAGTCCTTTTTGTCGTGCGTGGAGTCGGGCAGCAAATGCATTCCCTGGTCTTGAGCAGCTGGGAGTGCAGCCCCCTTGGAATCGTTTTGATTGAGGAGCCGCTACTTTGACACTACCGCTTTATGGGATGGATCTCCGCGCGGCCTTCTCCCCTTTACGCGTAGGCTATGCAATATCGTTCCATAAATAGGTTAGAAGTGGGTAACTGCTCAGGATGCGTGAGGTCGCGAAGAATTCGCCGGAGCGGGCGATAAATTGAGAGCTTTCTGTTTCTTGAGAATTTCTTGCCACAACTCCTGATATTCCTTTTCGGCTTCCCTGTTGAAGTACGCCTCGACGTCCTGTTCCCAAAGGAAGTAGTATGCAAGCCGCGTAGCTTGTCGGACGTTCATGATTTGCTTCTGTTCGCGGTCACGGATAGCTCGGGCTGAGTCCAGGGAGATTCCCACAATCTTCGCCACTTTTGTGGCGGGCAGGTTATCAGCAAAGAACATAATGGCTGTTTCTTTTTTGGCCGCTGGTAAGCGCGCTCCACTCAATCGGCGGTCACGGATGGATTTAGAGGCCACAGTAGTGAATGCAGGCGGTCATCCGCCGTGTTGCGCGAGCGATTTCGCTGATCAAGTTGCCCCAGGCGAGTTCGTTTATGATTCGCTGCCGAACGCGAAACAGGCAGCGGTTGGCGTTATGGCGCTTTGGCTTGGGATTACCTCGCTGTTCGTTATCTAGCTCGACCATGTTCGGATGAACAGGTAGGCTCGTTTCGAGTAAAACGCAAAAGTTGCTGTCATGACAGTCATTGAAATCAGGCCGCACTGTTGGGGCTGGAAAGTCTTTGAAGCGCCGGGCGTCGAGCCCGTTTTCCCAGAGAAACGTCAGGCGATCAATTATGCGCAGAACCGCGCAAGCTTTCGCTCCGGCGAGATTCGGATTCTCGGCTCAAACGGCATTGTCGGACGGACGATCTCTCTGGATCAACTAGGGGAAGATCCTTCAAGGGAAAGATTCCGCGCGGCCCGGGTGTGGAATAATTTGGCTTTACAAGAGGCGCGAATCGTGAGAGCCTCAGCGTCGTTAAAGAGATTTCCCGATTTTACGGAAGATTTCTCAGAACTTCACCCCCGAGATCCCGGAGAACATCAATGAACCACACCATCAACCCCCTAAAATTATGAAAACCAACATGTCTAGTGAGGCTATGGACTCATTTGTCGTCGAAACAAAGAACGGCCAAGTTGACTGGAGCCTGGATTCAGAATGCCGAAAAGTAGTGATTCCGATCGCAGACGAATTCGGAATGTCGGCCGAGCAATTCCTAGAACTTTACAGCCGCCGCCGCTTGCCCGCGCAGTTAGTTCGCGGCGACCGCCTCTATGAAGAGAGAGCGCCTGCCGGGTTTGGCGTTACACTGTGCGAAGAGCCTTCAATCCGGAAGCGCATCCGTCGAGCCGCGCGATTTGCGGGATTCAGCGTCAAGGATTTTGTTTGGCGCGCCCTGGCGAGCTCCGTGAATTGCTGCGAGGACGATATGATACTCAGCCCCAAAACTGGTTGGCCCCTCGCGGATGATGTCGAACTTGAAAGCTTCATGGTGAAGCCCGAGCTCGACGTGTAAGATTCCAAATCACGCCGATTTTGCCGGCAGATCATCGCCGATTCCATTCAACAAACGCAGCCAGCTTCGCATCCGCGAAAAAACAGAAGTCTCGATTTTCATCGCGATTTACTAAGCGCTTCCTTCGCCTCGTACTCGGCAACGGTGCGTTGCAACTCGCGCCGGACGAAACTTGAACGACTGCGATCTTGCCTGGCGGCGAGCTCATCGATCGCCTCCAAAATATCGCTGGGAACGTTGCTGATCGTCAGTATTTGAACGGTCGGCGTCTTCGCCAGTGGAGTAACGGTTCGGGCGGACTGACCAGTTCTTGCTCTGAAATTAACCTTAGTCCGCCGTCCCCGGCGATTAGCACCGCCAGCCTTGTGATTGTTTTGTTTATATTTATTCATTTTGTCCATCTCTCATCTCCTTCTCCGGGAACGGCGGGCCGAAGTTCCGAAAAAGTTTGAAAAAAATCCAGAAACCATTGATTCAGTGGCTCGCGGTCGCACGTCTTTGCTCGCTACACGGACGAAATTCCCTTTTCACGTCCGCTCTGCCAAAACGCTGAAGGTCAATCGCGCCAAGCTGTTTTCAAAGACAGTACAAGACATTCGTGATTCAAATCGTTCTCGGATGTGTTTTGGCGAGCGCGTCGATAAGGCAATATCGGGGCATTAGTGGGGCGACCGTTGCAGGAGGCGTTGGCGTTATCATAGACACCAACGGTCATCTTGGCACTGTAGTCTCGTCGGAGCGCTTCAAGGATAACGTCCAGCCGATGGATAAGGCGAGCGAAGCGATCTTGGCGCTTGAACCGGTGACCTTCCGCTATAAGCACGAGCTTGACCCTGACGGCATCCCGCAATTTGGCCTCGTGGCCGAGGACGTGGAAAAGGTGAATCCCGATCTGGTGGCCCGCGACGCTAACGGAAAAGCTTACACGGTGCGCTACGAGGCGGTGAACGCGATGTTGCTCAACGAGTTCCTAAAGGAGCATCGCAAGGTGCAGGAGCTGGAGAAACAGGTTGAAAAGCTAACTGCGGGCTTGCAGAAAGTGAGCACGGAAGTCGAGATGAGCCGCCCTGCGTCGCGAACTGTTCTCAACAATCAGTAAAACAGCGCGTCCAACCATCGCCTTATTTGCCGTCCGTCCGCTCATTTCCCTAGTGTGGACGGACGGACAAGCGGCGTCCGCTGTTCGTCCGCGGACTGTTCGCGGACGCGAGCGGACAATCATCGAAATCAGACCGCATCGCTGGGGCTGGACAGTCTTTGAAGCGTCCGGCGTCGAGCCTGTGTTCTTAGATCAAGAGCAGGCGAATGACTACGCCACTTGCCGCGCATGCTTTCGCTCTGGCGAGATTCGGGTTCTCGATTCAAACGGTCAAATCGAGCGCATCATCGCGTTCAGCGAAGCAGACTGAAAGCTGTAACGCACCGCCCGAATCGGCCACCTACATCACAATTTTGTTCTTGCCAAGCTGGCGAGGTTTTTGGCAAAACGTATAGAAACCAAGGCCTGAATCCGGTGGAGAAGCTTTTTCGTCTGGGGAGCATCCCCGCCTCATTCAGAGTTCAAACATGGTAATCACAATGGCCAGACGAAAGGAACAACAGTTATGAAAAAGCAATTGAATCGAGGAACAAAATCAGCTCCTGTGACTGCGAAGTGGAGTAAGAGGTGGTTGCGGGGCGGGCTTCTCATGATGACGGCGGGCACCTGGGTCACGGCGCCAATATCGGCTCGCGCGGTGTGCCAGGATACCTGCTATGATGTCCACAACACCGTCCAGGGTGATGATGCGCTGATCAGTAACAGTGGCAGTTATAACACCGCTTTCGGTTCTCATGCGCTCTTTACCAACACCACTGGCTCTAACAACACGGGTACCGGAGTCGGAGCGCTCTATGGCAACACCACCGGCACCTCCAACACAGCCACCGGCTCGGCGTCGCTTAACTTCAATACGACCGGCAACAACAATACTGCCACCGGCGTGTCGGCGTTGCAGCTCAACAGTACCGGGAACAACAATACGGCCACCGGTGTTGACGCGCTCGTTAGCAACACAACCGGCCGCACCAACACGGCCGCCGGTCAGAACGCGCTCGGTCACAATACAAGCGGCAACTCCAACATCGCTTTGGGCAATAATGCGGGCGCTAAGCTCACCACGGGCGATGAGAACATTGAGATCGGCAACCGAGGTGTGGCTGGCGAGCACGAGACAATCCGTATCGGCGAGCAAGGAACGCAGGATGCCACTTTTATCGCAGGCATCAGCGGCGCGACCGTTACGGGCACGGCCGTTGTTGTTAATAGCAGCGGTCAACTTGGCGTGGCACCTTCCTCGCGGCGTTTCAAGCAAAACATTCAAACGATGGGCGACGCAAGCGACATATTGCTGGCACTGCGACCGGTGACCTTCGAGTACAAACCGGACGTGGATCCTAAAGGCGTTTCCCAATTCGGCCTCGTGGCTGAGGAGGTGGAAAAGGTAAACCCCGATCTGGTCGCGCGCGACGACGAAGGCAAGCCTTACACCGTCCGCTATGACGCGGTGAACGCGATGTTGCTCAACGAGTTCCTTAAAGAACATCGCAAAGTTGAGCAGCTAACGAAGGACTTTGAGTCCAAGCTTGCGGAGCAGCAAAAGCAAATTGAAACGCTTACTGCGGGATTGCAGAAGGTGAGTGCGCAAGTTGAGATGAGCCACCCTGCGTCGCAAATCG
>QHOM01000162.1 GCA_003218785.1 Verrucomicrobiota bacterium | reverse complement strand
TTGGTTCGCCGCCGCCAAAATAATCGACGCGCTTGCGAATGACCTCGACTGCCTGGTCGAGCATGCCCTTGTTCACTTCTTTGTCGCCGCCCTTCAACCGGATGAGGAAGGACGTGCCGCCTTGAATGTCGAGGCCGAGCGCGATTTTTTTCTGTGGCGGCCAGATCGTGATGATGCTGAAAGTGAGGAGAAGCAGCATCAGCGTGGCTGCGAGCAGGCGTTTCCGGAGGCCTTGATCGGTCGCAAAGTACCACCCGAAGAGAATGAGCATGACGAGCCCGATAAAAAATGTCAGCGCAGGGGTCATTTCTTTGTCATTCCGGACGGAGTCAAGGAATCTCTCACTGTTTAAGATTCAACCGATTTCAGCACCGTTGCGATAGCCGATTTTTCCATCTCGACCTTTACGTTGTCAGCTACCTTTACGATTACTGTGGTCTCCTTCACGTTGGAGATAAGGCCGTGAATGCCACCGTTCGTTACTACGCGGTCGCCCGTCTTTATACTCGCAATCAATTTCTGTTGCTGCACCTGCCGTTTTTTCTGCGGCCGGATCATCACGAAATACATGATGATAAAAATGAAAATGAACGGCACGAAGAAGCCGATTCCGCTCGCCGGACTGCTTGTCGGAGCGGCGCCTTGTGCCTGAGCTAGAAACATCCAGAGCATATCAAGAATTGGAGAGCGCACGTTAAGCGCGAATGCGTCCGCTGCAATCGCTGTTTGTCATTCCGCCGTGGTAGGGACGGTACGCTGCGCCGTCTCGACATCGCGGCGCGATGTCCCTACCCGGGATCGAAATCGCGCGTTCTGTATCCTGATACGAATGTTTTTCGAAATTCGTGGAAGTCTCCATTCCCAATTGCAGTCTGTGATCGCCTCATTAGATCAAGATAAAAATGTAGATTGTGCATAGTGATCAAGCGTAGTCCGAGAATCTCCTCGGCTTTGATGAGATGCCGGATGTAGCCACGCGTGAATTCCAGGCAGGCGGGACAAGTGCAATTTCCTTCGATCGGACTCTTGTCCAGCGCGAACTCCGCATTTTTTAAATTGAGCGTGCCCGTGGATGTAAAGGCCGTACCATTGCGCGCAAGCCGGGTAGGTAGCACGCAATCGAACATGTCCATTCCGCGTGCGATCATTTCGAGCAACTGCGGTGGCGTGCCAAGTCCCATCGCATAGCGAGGTTTTTCTTTGGGCAAAAACGGCTCGCTCGATTCCACGGCTCGCATCATTTCCTCCTCCGGCTCGCCCACGCTCACGCCACCAATGGCGTACCCATCGAAATCAAGACCGACAATCGCCTGCGCGTTTTGCTGGCGAAGATCATCAAACGTCGCGCCCTGGACAATGCCGAAAACAAGATGGCGGGATGTAGCGGCGGCCGTGTCGGCCGCATCTCTTGAATTTGCAGGCGACACGCCTGCTTCTACAGCGCGCTTACAGCGCGCCGCCCAGCGCGCCGTCATCTCCGCGCTGCGTGCCGCGTAATCGTATTCACAGGGATACGGCGCGCATTCATCCAGCACCATGACGATGTTGCTGCCAAGCGCCGCCTGAATTTCCATCGCGATTTCCGGCGAAATAAACGCCGGCGTCCCATCGACATGATTCTGAAAATGGACGCCCTCTTCCGTGATCTTCCGCAGCTTCGCCAGCGAAAAAATCTGATAACCGCCGCTATCGGTCAGAAATCTGTGCCTTGAGCTCGCGTAGTTCCCGCGGAGTGACCGCCTTCACGGTGCCTTGCGTTCCCACCGGGATAAACGCCGGCGTCTCGATCACGCCGTGCGCGGTCGCCAGTCGGCCGCACCGTGCTTTGGATCGAGTGTCTTGGGCGAGAAGCTCAAACACGCGCTCATCCTGAGCGAGGTCGACGTGTGGCGCAATCCTACTGCTTTCGGGAAATGTCTGCTTCGATTCCCGTGCTTCGGCTCGCGATGTCGACCTTTTGTCCAAACTCTCGAAGCTGTGCGATCAATTCTCCGACTTCTCGCCCAAGCTCCTCCAAATAGGACAGCTTTATTTCGCGTGTGGCCATGACAGTTCGGGCGCGGATTTTATCGCATAAACCTTCCCATCAGCTTCCTTAAAAACTGTACAAATATCGTCGTGACCGCTGCTCAAGAGCCGCACTTGTTGGAATCCTAATCTTTCCCACTGTCTGAGATTTACCCTGGTGATCGCGCGGATAACATCATATGCGCCTCGCGTGCAAATTCTTGCTCGGAGGCTGTAAGCCACTTCAACGGATTGTTTTCGCCCACAGATTCATCATTCCCGCACTGATGCGTAAACTAGTGAGTGCGCTTTCGGAAATGCTGCTATGTCGTCTTGGTGAATAAGCGGCGATTTCCTTCAGTATTTCGATGTCGCGGGCCGCATCGTACCTGCCCCAATCGATGCCTAGGCCGCGTGGAAAAACCCGTAATGCCTCGAAATCGGCAACAATAGTGCAGGCATCTTCGTAGCGACCCTGTCTCAATGCCGATTCGGTTGCAGTTTTGGCGGTCAGCGTAAGCTCGTTATCGTACTCTACGAATTTCTCGATAATAAGTCGGCCCTTGGGTGTGCAGACGAAGTAAGTCTTTCCGCGAAACAACTCGCTCATCCCGTTGGGATCCGCTTTGAACAACCTTTGTGCCAAGACGTCTTTGGTGCCCGAATGGCTTATCCCACGAGCCTTCGCCAATGACTTTAGCTCGTCTTTTGATTTCGACTCCAACAATGTCGGCACCTCGCGTTACCTTTTTGCAACGTGCCGGATGCAACAAGACGTGAAACAATCGACTGGAACGTGCCTCCTAAGACTTGTTGCCAGAATTCAGGTTGGCGAATCGCATCGATCTCTGTGGGGAATCTAAACGTCTTGAGAAAGAGCAGTTCGGTCCTCGTCTTTGGGAATGATGAAATTTGAAGATAGGCATCAATTTGCTCTGTCGGACCGCGGCGCTCGACGCTTTAACGGTCAATGATTTCCCGCAATCGCAATTTGTGGTGAATTCACGCCCAAAATAGTCTTTGCAGCGGCGGATTTTCACTCTATATTCGGCCCTTACCGCACAGGCGCGTGAGAGGACGTTACGCGGCCTGAGCGGGTTTTTTGTCGCCTGGAGTACGACTTTTGGCGGCGCTTTATTTTTAGGAAAATGCCCACAATTAATCAGTTGATTCGAAAAGGACGGCGGAAGGTGTCGGTGAAATCGAAATCACCGGCGCTGACTGATTGTCCACAGCGGCGCGGTGTGTGCGTGCAGGTGATGACGCGCACGCCGAAAAAGCCGAATTCCGCCTTGCGCAAAGTGGCGAAGGTCCGCTTGACGAATGGCCAGGAAGTGATCGCCTACATTCCAGGCGAGGGACACAATTTGCAGGAGCACTCCATCGTGCTCGTGCGCGGCGGACGCGTGAAGGATTTACCAGGCGTACGTTATCACATTGTGCGCGGAACGCTCGACAGCCTTGGCGTCGATGGACGTCGCCGTAGCCGCTCCAAATATGGGGCGAAGCGCCCGAAAGGTGGCGGGGGCGGTGCGGGTGCATCTAAAGCGGCCGCAAAGGAAACGCCCGCAGCGAGAGAAGGCGCTGCGGAAAAGAAATAATTTTGGATAGAAAGGTCGACAATGTCGCGACGGAGGAAGGTTTACAAAAAGGAGGAGCGAGTCGATTCCCGCTACGGGAGTCCGGCGGTCGCACGCCTCATTACCACGGTCATGAAGCGTGGCAAGAAATCTCTCGCGGAGCGAATCGTTTACACGGCGATCGAGAAATCGCGCGAAGGATCTGATTCAGTCGATCCGCTGGAAGTTGTAAACAAGGCGATCGAGAATGTTCGCCCGCGGCTGGAAGTAAAATCGCGCCGCGTCGGTGGCGCGACTTATCAAGTGCCCATGGAAGTGGCTCCCGCGCGCCAAATTTCACTCGCTACCCGTTGGATCGTCCAATACGCGGACAATCGCAAAGGAATGCGAATGGCAGACGCTCTCGCGCGGGAAATCAAAGACGCCGCCACCGGCCAGGGCAACGCGATCAAGAAACGCGAAGACACACACAAGATGGCGCAAGCGAATCGCGCGTTTGCGCATTTCCGTTGGTGACGATTATGCCCGCGACGCTCGAACAAAAACCTGCCGCGAAGAATCCGAATTCGCCTAATCGCAAGTTCCCGCTCGAGCGGACGCGGAACATTGGAATCGCCGCGCACATTGATGCCGGCAAAACGACACTGACGGAGCGCGTTCTGTTTTACACCGGTATGATCCACAAGATCGGCGAGGTGCACGAAGGCACCACCGTGACCGATTGGATGGAACAGGAGCGCGAGCGTGGGATTACGATTACTTCGGCGGCGACGACCTGTGCGTGGACGCAGCGTCAAGAGCCAGGCGTTTACAAGATTTTCGAGGGTATCAAGCAGCGCATTAATATCATTGACACGCCCGGCCACGTCGATTTCACCGCGGAAGTTGAGCGTTCGCTTCGAGTGCTCGATGGAGCGATTGCGGTGTTCGATGCCGTTGCCGGCGTGCAGCCACAATCTGAGACCGTTTGGAGGCAGGCGACTAAATACAATGTCCCGTGCATCGCGTTCATCAACAAAATGGACCGTGTCGGTGCTGACTTTAAGATGTCGATAGACAGCATGCGCCAAAAACTCGGCGCAAACGCCTGGCCGGTTTTGCTTCCACTCGGCAAAGAGGATCAGTTCAAAGGCCAGATCGACATCATTAATAAGAAGGCGGTCATTTATTCGGACAGCGATCAGCTAGGGTCGACGTATGAACTTGCAGATGTTCCAAAAGAGTATGTCGATCTTGTCGATAAAGCTTATGCCGACCTCGTCGAACAAATTTCAAATCTCGACGACGAAGTCGCGGAGGCTGTTCTGGGAGAAAAGCCGGTCCCACCCGAGTTGCTGAAAGCGGGTATTCGCCGCCAAACCATCGCGAATAAGTTTGTGCCGGTCGTTGCCGGTTCTGCACTCAAGAATAAAGGCGTGCAGTACCTGGTCGATGCGGTAGTCGATTATCTGCCGAGCCCGCTCGATATTCCGCCAGCGAAAGGTCAGGACCCGGACACGGGCGAAAAGATCGAAGCGCCGACCGATGACAACGGCAATTTTTGTTCGCTCGCCTTCAAGCTTTGGAGCGATCCGTTTGTCGGCAAGCTTGTCTTCTTTCGTGTTTATTCCGGCACACTTTCGAAAGGCGACACGGTTTACAATCCGCGCACGAACAAGCGCGAACGCATTTCGCGTTTGATCCAAATCCAGGCCGACAAACGCGAGGATATCGAAACCTGTTACTCAGGCGATATCGCGGCCATCGTCGGCATTAAGAATATCACCACGGGCGACACTCTGTGCGACGAAGACTATCCGATCCTGCTCGAGCCGCCGACGTTTCCTGATCCCGTCATATCAATGGCCATCGAGCCAAAGACAAAATTGGATCAGGAAAAAATGGGTGTCGCGCTGCAACGTCTTGCCGAAGAAGATCCGACGTTCCGCGTTTACACGCACGAAGACACCGGCCAAACGATCATCGCCGGCATGGGCGAATTGCATCTGGAGATCATTCGCGATCGTATGTTCCGCGAGTTCAAAGTCGACGCGAACGCGGGCAAACCGCAGATCGCGTATCGCGAAACGATTACCAGCAACGCGCACGGCGTCGGTAAGTTGATCAAACAATCCGGTGGTCGCGGTCAATACGGCCACGTCGAAGTAGATGTGCGTCCCGGCTCTCGAAGCAGCGGCTTGGTCGTCGAAAATAAAATCGTCGGCGGCATTATTCCGCGCGAGTACATTCCCGCAGTCAAGAAAGGCATCGAAGAAGCGGTGCTCAACGGCGTGCTGGGCGGTTACCCCGTTGTCGATGTTGAGGTCGACATTGTTTATGGAAGTTTTCACGAAGTCGATTCCAGCGAGTTGGCGTTTAAGCTGGCAGCGATTTTCGCGATGAAAGACGGCTTCAAACAGGGCAAGCCGATCCTGCTCGAGCCGATCATGAAGGTGGAAAACATCACACCAGAGGAATTTCAAGGCGACATTTGCGGAGATCTGAGCCGACGGCGCGGCAGCATCAATAGCATAGAAACCAGAGGCCATCTGGCGATTATTCACGCCGAAGTTCCGCTTGCTGAACTCTTCGGCTACGCGACCGCGATTCGTTCGCTCTCCAAAGGCCGCTCGAGTTATTCGATGGAACCGTCGCATTTTCAGCAAGTGCCGCAGAATCTGGTGGCGGCGATTCTCGATCAAAAGGAGACGAAATGAGCAATGGCCAGCGCATTCGGATTCGGCTGAAGGCTTTTGACCATCGCATGCTCGATCAATCTGCAGTCGAGATCGTCGAAACCGCCAAGCGCACTGGCGCACGAGTGGCCGGACCGATTCCGCTGCCGACATTGATCGAGAAATTCACGGTGAATCGCTCGCCGCATGTCGATAAAAAGTCGATGGAGCAATTTGAAATTCGCACTCACAAGCGGTTGCTCGACATCATTGAACCGACGGCGAAAACGGTGGATGAACTAAAGAAATTAAATTTGCCTGCGGGCGTTGATATTACGATTAAGATTTAAGCGGAGGGGCGTCTGAAAGATTTGCAAACCCACGATCATGAGCATCGGGCTTCTCGGACAAAAAATCGGTATGACCAGCGTTTACGACGCCAAGGGTCGATTGTGTTCCGTGACCGTGATCGCGGCGGGCGATAATGTCTTACTGCGTCGCTTGACCGAGGAAAACGAGGGCTATTCGGCCGTGCAGGTTGGGTTCTACTCGCAAAAGGAATCGCGTGTCACCAAACCATTGCTTGGCGAATTCAAGAAGACCGGCGTCGAGCCGCAAAGATTTGTGCGCGAGTTTCGTCTGACAAACGATCTTCTCGAAGGCGAGATCAATTTAAGCGTCACGCAATTTCAGGCAGGCGACTATGTCGATGTGATTGGCCGCTCGAAAGGCAAAGGGTTTCAAGGCGTGATGAAGAAACACAACTTCCACGGACAAGGCGCGGCGCACGGGTCGAAGACACACCGGCGAATCGGCGCTGTGGGCAATCGATCTACGCCGGGACGCATTTGGAAAAATATGGGGATGCCGGGGCATCTGGGGGATGAGCGTGTGACCGTGCAGAATCTTCAGGTCATGCAAGTGCGCGAGACTGAAAAAGTGATTTTGATTAGCGGTGCGGTGCCCGGAGCAAACGGTAGTTTTGTTGTCATCCGTCCGGCCATCAAGAAACCGACAGCAGCAAAGCCAGAAGCGGCTAAGAAACCAGAAGCCGTAAAGACACCAGAGGCAACGAAGGAGATGGAGGCAGCCAGGAAATGAGCGCGAACGTTTTGACCAAAGCTGCTGCGCAAGAGGCAAAGATCGAGATCATCGAAGACGGACGCGGCACGCAAGTCGTCCATGACACGGTCGTCGCCATGCGCGCGGCACGCCGTTCCGGTTCGGCCAATACGAAAACAAAAGCCGAAGTGAATCTGTCCGGTGCAAAACCCTGGCGACAAAAAGGAACCGGCCGCGCCCGGGCCGGTTACAAATCGTCGCCGATTTGGCGGGGTGGTGGCGTCGTTTTCGGGCCAAAGCCGCGTGATTATTCCAAAAAGATCTCAAAATCCGTGCGACGTCTCGCTTTTCGAAAGGCACTGAGCGAGCGGATCAACGCCGGGGATGTCTTGACAATCGACAAATTCGTCGTGCCAGAACTGAAGACGAAGTCGTTTCTGGCGTTGCTGAAAAAACAAACGGACGCCCGAAAAGTTTTGTTGATCTCAGATGCATTTGATGAAACGACCTTCAAGTCAGCGCGCAACGTTAAACCGGTGACGCTCGCGGCCGCTTCTGATGTAAACGTAGAGCAATTGCTTGCCTTCGAGAAAATTCTCGTCACCCAGAAGGCGCTGGAAAAATTAGCGGAGAGAACCCGTCCAGTGGGCAGCCACGGGGCTACGGAATAAAGCAATGAACGAGCCGCACGAGATTATTCAAACTGCTTCGTTAACGGAAAAGTCGACGTTGATGGGCGAAAAGCAGAATAAGTACGTCTTTCGCGTCAGCCCGCGCGCGAACAAAATTCAGATCAAGAACGCAATTGAACGGTTGTTTCAAAAGAAAGTGGTTGATGTGAACACGTGCAATTACACCGGCAAAGAGAAACGCGTGCGCGGGCCGTTGGGACGACGCCCGCACTGGAAGAAGGCCATCGTGACGCTCGCGGAAGGGGAAAAGATCGACCTAGTATGAGCAAGCGCTCTATCACTCCATTCTTATCATGGCACTAAAAAATTATCGCCCGCTTACGCCGACGCTGCGCTTTAAGTCGCTGCCGGGCTTCGATGAAATCACCAAGTGGCGGCCGACCAAAAGCCTCGTTGAGCCGAAGAAAAAAACCGGCGGCCGTAATAATTACGGACGGCTGACATCGCGGCACATTGGCGGTGGTCACAAACAGAAATATCGCAAGGTCGATTTCAAGCGGCGCAAACGCGGTGTTGCCGCCGAAGTGATCGCGATCGAGTACGATCCGAATCGTTCCGCGCGCATTGCTCTCATTAAATATGCGGATGGCGAGCTGAATTACATTCTTGCGCCGAGTGGACTTCGAGTCGGATCGACGGTCGCCGCCGGGAACGATGTCGCGCCGGATTTGGGAAACGCGCTGCCGCTTCGCGCGATTCCGCTCGGCACCAACATTCACAATATTGAACTGAGTCCGGGCCGCGGCGGTCAGGTTGCGCGGAGTGCCGGGCAGCAGGCAACGTTAAATAACCTCGAAGGCGGTTACGCGCTGGTGAAAATGCCCTCCGGCGAGATCCGACGGATTCACGAAAATTGTTTCGCGACGATCGGCCAGGTGGGAAACGTCGATCACATAAATGTGTCGAGTGGCAAAGCGGGGCGGACGCGCTGGCAGGGACGGCGCCCGCATGTGCGCGGGATGGCGATGAACCCGATCGATCATCCGATGGGCGGCGGTCAGGGGAAATCAAAAGGCGGCGGCGGCCGGCATCATCCAGTCAGCCCATGGGGGCAATTGGCAAAAGGATTTAAAACGCGGAGCAAACACAAACCGAGCGATCGTTTCATTTTAGAAAGGAGAAGGTCGAAGAAGAAAGCGTGATGTTCTGTAGTTGCGGCCCTGTTTGGCACGGGGAATCCGTCCTGTAGGGATGCATCGCGCACGCGCCGCACAGAGGCGCGCTACAAGTTGTCATTTGCAATTTATGGCTAGATCGTTGAAGAAAGGACCCTTCGTCGAATCGCATCTCTTGGAGAAGATCGACAAGATGAATAGTGCGGGCGCAAAGAAACCGATCAAAACCTGGTCGCGGCGTTCGATGGTGACACCGGATTTTGTCGGCCACACGTTTTTGGTGCACAACGGAAAGACCTTTAACTCCGTTTTCATCACTGAGAACATGGTCGGTCATAAGCTCGGTGAATTTTCACCGACGCGTGTGTTCAAGAAACATGGTTCGCACACGGCGAAGGTGGCGAAGTAATGTGAATTTTCGATTTTCGACTTTCGATTTTCGATTGCCCAAATGGGCAATGAGTCGGGGATCGATGATCATGTTTGTTGGCCTGTTGCCGGTCGGAAGGCTGGCGGCAGAGGGAAATAGTTCTTTGTCAGAATCCAAAGTTGAAAACGCGGAACACGCAGTGACGGCGGGAGCGTTGCTCGTGCAAAACGAAGAGCTGAGAAGGCAGTTCTCCATTGCGCAACAGTCGCTCAGGGCTTTGACGAGCAGCCTGGCGGAATCCAACGCGGAAGCGGAACTGTTTCGCCGCAAGTATTCCGATTTGGAATTGCGGATGGAAGCGCTGGGTCTGGCTTCAGCGAGTAAAGATCGCGCGAAGCTGGAGCAACGCTTGCTGGCGGCCGTGAGTGATCTTCAACTCGCACAGAAGGAACGCGATGAGTATCGCGATCAGATGTTGCGGCTGAACGAGGCGATGTTGCGTTATCTGAAAACGTCGCAGGGTGGTGACGCGCAAGCGCGCATGGAGGTAGAAACGCAATTGCGCAGCACGAATAATCTCGTGACAAGATCGGCCAGCGCGCCGGATTCGGCGGAACCGAGTTTGCTGGATGGGAGCGTCATTAGTGTGAAGGACGAGTGGTCGTTCGTGGTCGGCAACCTTGGCGAGAAAGAGGGTGTAAAAATCGGCATGCCGATGCGCGTAATGCGCAACGATCGGAAGATCGCGACGCTGCGAGTGGTCGACGTGCGGCAGAAAATTTGCGGCGCCGTGATTCAAGAAATGGATTCGGAGAAGGAAAAGATAAGAATAGGGGATCGCCTCCAGGTGGATGCGCAGTCGAATGTGAGCTTGAAATAATGGGAAGTTAACAAGGTTAAAAGAGTTATAAGGGTTGCATCGCTAAAACGGGAGGACGTTACCGTTGTAACCTTTTGACCCTTTTGACGTCATGACGAAGTCGTATGGAAGTGAGATCAATATATAAATATGCGCGGATTTCGCCGTTCAAGGTGCGCGAAGTCACGCGTGAGATCCAGGGTCTACCGGTTTCGGCCGCACTCGATCTTCTCGCGTTCACTCCAAAAAAAGCCGCATTTCTGATCGGCAAAACGCTCAAGAGCGCAATCGCCAATGCGGAGAACAACGCGAACTTGAAACCGGATGGATTGGTCGTGAAGGAGGCGATTGTCGGCGAAGGCCCGACGCTCAAGCGGATCATGGCGCGCGCGCGGGGAAGCACCAGCCGGATTTTGAAGCGCACGAGCCACATCCGCATTGTGCTATCGGACGAAATTCCAATTGAGACGCGCGAGACGCAAAAAGCAAAACGAGAACAGGGGAAGAAAGAATTAAAGAAGCAAGCAACAGCCGGTCAGGCGGCCGAAGCACCGACAACCTCTGCGGCGGAAAAGAGGCGCAAGCTAAACAAGGCCGGAAAGAAAGCGAAAAGGTAATTTATGGGACAAAAAGTTAATCCAATTGGGTTTCGCCTCGCCGTCAATCGCGACTGGCGTTCGCGTTGGTACGCCTCGCCGCAGGAGCTTCCGGCATTCTTGCACAGCGATCTGGCGATTCGCAAGTATGTGAAGAAAAAACTGCAGTTCGCTGCCGTCTCGAAAATTGTGATTGAGCGGGCGTGGAACAGTATTCGAGTGACAATTTTCACCGCGCGTCCCGGGATTGTGATTGGGCGCAAAGGCGCGGAGATCGAAAAGATGACGGAAGAGATCTCGAAAATGGCGCAAGGCAAGCAAGTCAAGATCGACATCCAGGAGATCAAGAGTCCGGAGCTGGATGCGCAACTGGTCGCAGAGAACGTCGCGCTGCAAATTGAGCGGCGGATCGCTTATCGCCGCGCGATGAAGAAAGCGGTGCAGACTGCGATGGATTTTGGTGCGGATGGTATTCGTCTGCGTTGTTCGGGGCGTCTCAACGGCGCGGAGATCTCGCGGTCGGAATGGTACCGGGAAGGCAAAGTTCCTCTGCACACGTTGCGGACGGCAGTCGATTATGGATTCGCCGAAGCCAACACAGTTTACGGCAAGATTGGCGTGAAATGTTGGATTTGTAAGAAGGAAGAACCGGCAGCTCAGCCCGCTACGCCGCCGCCGCCGCCACCACCGCTGCCAGTTCCTGCGGAAGTTTAAGGAGGAGTCGTTATGCCATTGATGCCAAAACGCGTGAAGTATCGAAAGTCCCAGCGAGGAAGTCGCAAGGGAACGGCTTCGCGCAACCTCAGAATTGGCTTTGGCGAGTTTGGTTTGCAGACGCTAGAGCGCGCCTGGATCACCAACACGCAGCTGGAAGCGGCGCGTGTGGCCCTGACGCGGAATATGAAGCGCAAAGGCAAATTGTGGATCCGCATTTTCCCCGATAAATCAGTCACGGCACGCCCGCCGGAAACGCGCATGGGCAAAGGCAAAGGCCAGCCCGAGTTCTGGGTCGCCACCGTGCGACCGGGCAACATTTTGTTTGAACTAGACGGAGTGCCTGAATCGGTCGCGCGCGAATCTCTGCGGCTGGCTGCGGATAAATTGCCCGTGCGCACGAAGTTCCTGAGCCGGCACCATGTGGCCGCCGCCTAACGAGCCATGAAAATGAAAGAAATTGTTGAAATGAGTACGGACGAGTTGCTAACGAAGAGACGCGACTTGCGCCAAGAGAGCCTGCATCTGCGTTTGCAACAGCAGAGTGGCCAGCTCGAGCAGCCAAGCAGGTTGCGTTTGCTGCGGCGCGACGTTGCCCGGATCGAGACACTGCTCTCGCAGCGTGCGACACAGACCGAGAAAAAGTAAATTTATGGCCGCGCAACAACAATCGCCTCCTCAAGCGCCGCCGCAACCCGTGCCCTTCACCCGCGGTGCGCGCAAGACGCGCACTGGCGAAGTGGTTTCTAGCAGCATGAACAAGACGATTGTCGTGCGGACCGTCACACGGGTGCCGCATCCCAAGTTCGGCAAGATTGTCAAACAGATGAAAAAATTTTATGCGCACGACGAGCAGAACGCGGCAAAAACCGGCGATACGGTTCGGATCATGGAGACGCGGCCGCTGAGTAAGCTGAAGCGCTGGCGCTTGGTAAAGGTTATCCAAAAATAACTTCGAAATGACTTGCGAGTAAATTGTCGATCTTATGGTGCAACTTCGATCCAGACTTGATGTGGCAGACAACAGTGGTGCGCGCATGGCGACCATGATCGGCGTCGTCGGCAAGTCCACGCGTTACGCGGGAATCGGCGATGTGATCACAGCGAACGTGAAGGAAGCAAGTGCGACTGGGACAGTAAAGAAGGGCGAAGTCGTGCGTGCGGTTCTCGTTCGCACGAAACAACCGATTCGGCGCGATGATGGTTCTCTGCTGCGCTTCGACAACAATGCGATTGTGATTATCGACAAAGATTTGAATCCGCGCGGCACGCGCATTTTTGGGCCGGTGGCCCGCGAATTGCGCGAGCGCAATTTCATGAAAATTGTCTCGCTGGCTCCGGAGGTTTTATGAACCGGCTTAAGTGTCACGTGAGAAAAGGGGACCATGTCGAGGTCATCTCGGGAAATTTCCGGGGCTCTTCAGGAAAAATTCTGGCGGTATTTCCACAAAAGCAGCGTGTTTTGGTCGAAGGCGTACGCATTATCAAGAAGCACCTCCGGAAATCGCAGGACAATCCGAGTGGCAAAATCGCGGAGCGGGAGGGCCCGATTCATATTTCTAATGTGAAATTGATCGAGCGCGACGGAAAGCCTGTGAAAGCCGCGGAATCGAAGGCGAAAAAGGACAAAAGGAAAAGTTAGATGACAGCCTGTTGAAAAATGGAAAATGAATTTTATCGACATTACAAAGAACGCGTGATGCTGGCGCTGAAAGAGCTGCATGGCTACAAAAACGTCCACCAGATTCCGAAGGTCGACAAAGTCGTGATTAACACTTCAGTTGGCTCGCAATCGGACGTGAAGCAGGCGCTGGAGGAGGCAAAGGCGGAACTTGCCTTGATCACGGGACAGCGCCCGGTGGAAACTTTGGCGAAGAGAAGCATTTCCAACTTCAAGTTGCGAAAGTCGCAGGCAATTGGCGCGAAGGTGACCTTGCGTGGCGAACGCATGTACGAGTTTCTCGAGCGCTTCATCAAAGCAGCGCTCCCCCGCATTCGCGATTTTCGCGGTGTGTCGCCGCGCTGTTTTGATAAGCATGGCAACTACACGCTGGGAATTTCGGATCAGTCGATCTTTCCCGAAGTCGAGCTCGATAAAATCAAGCGCAACATTGGATTTGATGTTACAATTGTCACCACGGCACGGACGGACGAGGAAGCCAAGTCGCTCTTAAGCGAAATGGGAATGCCGTTCAGCGACCGGGCGAGGAAGCCCGCCGCGCAACCCGCCTGATTTCATGAGTACTGTTACTGATCCTATTGCTGATTTTCTGGCGCGTGTCCGCAACGGCACGCGTGCGCAAAAGCCGGAAGTTTTCGTTCCGTACTCGAAGATCAAGGCGGAGATTTCCCGCATCTTAAAGGACGAAGGCTACATCTCCGATTATTCGATCGACACGAGCGCTGCGCATCCGCGCATTAAGATCATAAACAAAATAGTGAGCCGCTCGAGCGCGATTGCAGGCCTGCGACGCGTGAGCCGGCCGGGATTGCGCCGGTACGTCGGTGCCGACGAAATCCCTCGAGTGCTCGGTGGAATGGGTTTGGCGATTCTTTCCACCTCGCGCGGCATTTTATCGGGGCGCGAAGCAAGGAAGCACAAGGTCGGCGGCGAACTACTTGCCTACGTTTGGTAAATTTTATGTCACGAATCGGAAATAAAGCGGTTGAGATTCCCGACAAAGTCAGAGTCAGCATCGACAATGACGGGGAGGTTTCAGTGGAAGGCCCTAAGGGAAAGTTGAGCTGGAAGCTGCCGTGCGACATCAAGGCAAGCGTCAAGGACAATCGCGTTTCGCTCGTGCGCGAGGCGGAGACGCGCAGCGTGAAAGCGTTGCACGGACTTTCACGGAGCCTCGTTCACAACATGGTGCAAGGCGTGAGCGAGGGTTTCAGCAAGGAACTCGAGATCGAAGGAGTCGGTTTCAAGGCTGCAGTGCAGGGATCGACGCTTAATTTGAGTCTCGGTTTCTCACATCCGATTCCATTTTCGATTCCGAAAGACATTAAAATTACAGTCGCGGATAACACGAAGATTGCGATCCAGGGCGTCGACAAAAAATTAGTTGGCCAGGTGGCGGCGGACATCCGCCGTTTTTATCGGCCCGAACCGTACAAGGGCAAAGGCGTCCGGTACGCAGGCGAGCAAATTCGTCGCAAGGTGGGCAAAACCGTTCAGTAAATATGGCGACGACTCGTAAAGCGGCCCGGCAGCGCGTTCACCGACGGATCCGGAAGAAAGTTGCTGGCACGGCGGAACGGCCGCGGCTAGCGGTTCATTTCTCCGGGAAACACATTTACGCGCAAGTTATCGACGATGGTGCTGGCCGCACGCTGATCGCTGCATCGACGGCTGAGCGTTCGCTGGTGGGGACTAATAAATCCGCCGCCAACCGCGCCGCGGCAGAACAAATTGGCAAGACGATTGCGGAACGTCTGCTCGCGAAAAAACTTGATCGCGTGGTTTTTGATCGCGGTGGATTCTTTTATCACGGAAAAGTGAGAGCTCTGGCGGATGCAGCGCGCGCGGGCGGCTTAAAATTTTAACTCATGGCACAACAAAGTTCAGGCAGGCGACCAGATC
>QHOM01000161.1:6933-16590 GCA_003218785.1 Verrucomicrobiota bacterium | reverse complement strand
TAAGACTCAACGATGAGCGATACCTTTTTCTGGAAACAAAGCAGCCAAAGCCGGACAAACAAGATCTCGTGGCCAAGGAGCGGGACAAAGGCGTGAAGACAGTTGAGGCTTTTGATGCTGCCCGCGAGCTTTCCCCGGAATATGTGATGCTTGTGGATGCGGACGACCTCATCAGCAATACCCTGGCTTCGTATGTCTATCAACGCCCGGCTTTTGATGCGTTCTGTCTGAAGAGAGGATACAAGTGGAGAGAAGGTTCGTCACACCTTACTCTGCAGCCTTGCTTTAACCAGGTTTGCGAAAGTGCGTTTGTCTGGCGATTCGATAAACGATTGTTCCCGGCATACCTGGGCAAAACCTATACTAAAAGGATATGTGATCAGGAGCATAACTTGGTGGAAGCCGCGATGGATGCGGAGGGGCTTCAGGTGGATAAGATTTATGAACCGAAAGCCGTTTATGTTACAGGCCATGTCAATCATATGTATGTGTCCTTTCACCAGTTTACGCTTAAGCGCCGGATCAAACATTTGGTACTTGCGCCCTGGCGAAACCAGAAACTCACACCGGAGCTGAAGGCCGAATTCGGGCTTATACACGAGGCGACAAAGAGAAGTGGATATTGAGCTGTCTCGCAGTTGAAAAGGTATGAAGGCCGATTTCAAAATACATTGTATTGCGTTATGCAAGAATGAGGCAGACGTCGTTGGTGTTTGCCTGCGAGAAGCCATTAAATGGGCGGATTTTATTTATGTCTATGACGGTGGAAGCACAGATGGAACCTGGGAGTCAGTCAAAAAACTGAACCATTCCGGTATCGTCCCATGGAAACAAGATGCAAGGGTGTTCAGGGAGGGGTTGCGGGCGGAAGTCTTCAATGAATTTCGACATCAATCGTCAAAAGGAGACTGGTGGTTACAGCTTAACGTAGACGAATTCTATGTTGGAAATCCAAAAGCATTTTTTTCCCGTGTCTCCAGGGGGGAGGACCTTGTCTGGGGCATCATGGCCGAATACGTTCTTACTGAAAAGGATGTTGGCGAGATAGATTTTTCCCTGCCTTTTGAGAGGGTTATGCCTTTGTTGCGGCACTATTATGTGGCCTGGTCCGAACCCCGTGCCTTTCGATATCGAGATGGTCTGATTTGGAATGAAGATTGGGCGTGGCCCCGACACGCCGGCGCCGTTGCCAAGGAGCGCATCATTTATAAGCACTATCCTTGTCGTTCGCCAAAACAATTGCAGGCGCGTTGGAAGGCTCGCAGAGAGAACCGCGAGCGTGGTTTTGAGGGTTGGAAAGAAGACACGGAAGGTTGGCGACAAACCATAAAAAACAGCAAAGAATTCCTGTTTGACGATGGCGTCAGGCCACTAAGAATTGATGAATCGGTGCTGCCGCGGCATTTGGAAGCGCCATATGTGCGGTTTGCTAAACAGATACTTCATCGTTGCAGAATCTGGCCCTGACGAATTGCCATGACCGTCTCCGTGATGATCGCCACGCGAAACCGTGCGGAGGAATTGCGGAAAACTTGTCGGGTGCTGGGGCAGTTGAATCCACCTCCGTTGGAAGTGCTTGTCACAGCCGATAGCTGCACCGATAAGACTGTGAAGGTGGCGATGTGCGAAGTTCCGGGCGCGCGGCTGTTTATAAATGAGGTGGGCAAAGGTTCCGTTGCTTCGCGTGATCGGATGATGCGCGAAGCGCGTGGAGACCTGGTGCTGGCTTTGGATGATGACAGTTATCCGGAGCATTTGGATTGTATTGCCCGATTCGTCCCAATCTTTCAGCAGCATCCGCAACTTGCGGTGCTGCATTTTCCTCAGCGCACGGATGAATATCCCGAAACGCTTACCCAGCCGAATTTCGGCCTGGAACATTTGGCACGTTCGTTTGCCAATTCCGGAGCAGTTCTCCGGCGGTCGACTTATGTCCAACTGCCAGGGTTTGAATCCCGTTTTTTTCACATGTATGAAGAGCCAGACTACGCGCTCCAGTGTGTGGCGGCGGGTTACGAGGTGCTATTTTCACCGATTGTCACCATCCGTCACCACTATTCCAGGCAAGTGCGCAGCGAACTGCGGAATCATCATCGCCACGCCCGCAATGAATTGTGGAGTACGTTGCTCCGGTGTCCTTTTCCATTTGCTATCGGAATGGCTGGGTGGCGTGTGTTTTCCCAGTTCCGTTACGCGGCCAGGCGAGGGTGGTCGTGGATAATTCGCGAACCTGTGTGGTGGTGGCAAGCCTTGGCGGGAATTCCGTATTGTCTGGGAAAGCGCCGCCCGGTTTCGTGGGCGGGTTACAAACGCTGGCTTCGCCTGCCTGAGACTCGCTAATGTGGTTTTGTTCTCAACTCGGCGCGCGGGAACATTATGCGGTCCCGCGGGCGCTATTTCGCCAAGGCGCGCTCGGGCACCTGATAACCGATGCCTGGGTATCACCCGCGTCCTTGCTTGCGAAGGTCAGCAGTCGCACGTCAGAGGTCAGAGATCGGTTCCAGAGCGAGCTGCGCGACGCGCGAGTCACGGCGTTCAATTCGTCGCTAATCCTATTCGAAATGCTCGCAAAGACGAGGCGCCTGCGCGGCTGGCCGCTAATCATGGCACGAAATCAATGGTTCCAACGAAAGGTAGTCGATTACCTTTCGAGTTCTCGCTTCTCAGTTCTCGGTTCGCAGCCGATCCTATTTGCCTACAGTTATGCGGCGATGGAAATTTTTCGCTTTGCCAAAGCGCGGGGCTGGAAAACGGTGCTTGGCCAGATCGATCCGGGCCCAGTGGAAGAAGAGATCGTAGCCGCTGAAGCTGAAAGAGAAGCTTCGTTAGCTCCGGATTGGACACGTGCGCCGGCGGATTACTGGAAGTCGTGGCGGACGGAATGTGACGTTGCCGATCGAATCATAGTGAATTCACAATGGTCTTTTGATGCACTGGTGGGAACGGGAATTCCAAGAGAGAAGTTATCAATTGTTCCGTTGGCATTTGAAAATAACGTGCCATCTGTTTTGCCAAAAAAATATCCCAGGCGGTTCACGGCTGCCCGCCCGCTTCGCGTCCTCTGTTTAGGCCAGATCAACTTAAGAAAAGGAATCGCTCGACTCTTAAAAGCGGCACGATCATTTCAGGCGCAACCGGTAGAGTTCCTGATGGTTGGTCCTGTTCAGATCAATATTCCTGACGACTCGCGTTCGAACCAAAAACTCCGGTGGTTCGGACCCGTCGCGCGAAACAAGGTTCGAAATTTTTATGAACAAGCGGACGTGCTCATTTTACCAACGCTGTCGGATGGTTTTGCGCTAACACAACTCGAAGCGATCGCCCATCGGCTTCCAGTAATCGCATCCCGGCGGTGCGGCGAGGCGGTTATTGACCATGTTAACGGTCTGCTCTTGGAGGAACCGACAGGGGCCGCAGTCGAAGAAGCGCTCCGATCCTGTTTACGCAATCCAGGTCAACTCGCGCAATTCTCGGAAAATGCTACGCTAAGCGAGAGATTTAGCTTATCATATTTGGGTACCCAGTTATGCACGGTTGCATCGTAAGTTATTCATTCGATTGCCATGGTAATTTAGGGGATCGGATTGAATGAGTTTCTTCGCCCTGCTCATAACACTAAGTGTATGCCAGATCGCGTGGATTGTGCTTGGCGTGCTCTGGGTTGTGAGAAAACACGACGAAATACCATTGTTAATTAGTACTCTTCTTTTCTATGTTTTTACTTTCCGATTTTGGGCTTTGCTTCTGGGGTGGACTTCACCGGCGGATCTTACTAATTTCGGCTTCGATCCGATCGATGCCAAAAGTGCGTTGGACGTGCAAGCCATCGCAATTCTTGCTGAAACCGTCTTGCTTTTCATTTATATGTTGGTGCAAAGGCGCCGGATTAATGTCTCTGATAAGCTCGCCTCACCTGAATTGCTGAGCTGGCTCAAGCCGCGCGTCTTCGCGTTGGGTGTAATCTGCATTCTTATCTCCTTACTCGCGCGGCGGTCGGTTGTGGTTCAGGTCGCTTCCGGGAAGTCGATGGGCTTTGAGGTCAGTAGCTACCTGATTCTGTTCCCGTTAAGCCTGGTGGGAGTGGCCATTCTTATCGCGGCGCTTTGGAAAAGCAGAGCATTCCAGACAGATGGCGAAAGACTTGTAGCCGCGCTTCTTTTTGTCGCGATTATTTATCTCACATTCCAACCATCGATGCGGTTCCAGCTTCTCGGCTGGTTCGTGGCGGTGACAATCATCTTGTCTTCGGGCCAATCGGTCGTTCGTCGCGCTCAGGTGCTAGCCATCGGACTCGTTGGCGCCGTTGGCCTATTCGCGGTGGCGGGCGCGCTTCGGAACACTGAAACTCCGACGGGGGAACTGGAACAAAGCGCGTGGGAAAGGTTCGCTTTTGCCGAGGATGCCAACATGCTCGATGGCTTTGCGCTTCTGCGGCAAGTCTATCCGAAGCTGCTCGATTACAGTTACGGTGGGGAGCATCTCGAGATCCTTGAGCGGCCTATTCCACGCGCCTGGTGGCCCGACAAGCCAGTCGGTGGCTATATGAACAAGCTCGGGATCATCACTGCGGACACGGGGATCACGCTTGGAATTTCCCCGAGTCTCTTTGGTTCGTTTTATCAGGAAGGCGGATTGGTTGGAGTCGTAATTTTGTCTATCATCTACGGATTCGCTTTTGGCCGCCTGGTTTCTTTCAGCACACATATCGTTCCTCTGACAGGTCTTTTGGTTCGCGGCATTCTTGCCGCCGCAGTAATTCCATTGCTGCGCGGCGGTGATCTTCCTGGCATTTATGCGTGGTTCGGAATGTCTTTCTGGCCCTGTCTCCTGCTTTTCTGGCTTCGGCGGCGTGAATTTTTCGCACGAATTCCACCCCGGCAGCCATTTGCCGGCGGCGTGCCAGTTCAAATGGAACGTAGCAGGAGCGGCGAGCACAGCTTGGTGTGAAAGATGGGTCGATCGCAATCCTTTTTGACCGGTTAGGACCTTATCATCGGGCCCGGCTTCAAGCCGCGGCGCGCCTTTTTCGCGTCGTTGCGGTGGAAACTTGTGCAATCACGCGCGAGTACCAATGGGAGAGGATAGACCAACCGCGGGCATTCCGCAGAGTAACATTGTTCGAGGACGTCCCGGATGGTCGTAGTCTTAAGCGCGGGCGACTTCGGCAAAGAATGGCGAATGCCCTTCGTGAAGTAGATCCGGCAGTGGCGATGATTCCTGGCTGGGCGACGCCGGCGTCGCTCGTCGCCTTGGAATGGTGTCTGCGAAATCAACGCCCCGCCGTGGTAATGTCGGAAAGCAATGCGTTTGATGAGGAGAGATACGCGTTGGCAGAGTTAATTAAGCGGAGGGTTGTTTCGTTGTTTTCGGCCGGGCTGGCTGGCGGACAGTTGCAAAGGGAATATTTGATTACTCTCGGATTACCGCGCGATCGCGTTTTCACTGGCTATGACGTGGTGGACAACGAATATTTCGCCACTAACGCGGCACACGTCCGCGCAAACCAGGCGGCATTCCGGAGGGAATTAAATCTGCCGGAGAGGTACTTCCTCGCCTCAGCGCGGTTTGTCGAAAAAAAGAATCTCCTCACCTTGCTGCGCGCGTACGCGAGCTATCGCGAATTAGCGGGCAGACTGGAAGGGTTGTCACCGTGGGACCTCGTTCTTCTCGGCGCCGGCCCGTTACGCGAAACTCTCAGCTCTCAACTCTCAACTCTCAACTTGCGCAGGCACGTTCTATTGCCGGGATTCATTCAATATCGAAAGCTTCCAGCCTACTATGCGCTCGCTGATGCGTTCGTGCACGCCAGCGTTCCAGAACAGTGGGGTCTTGTGGTTAATGAAGCTATGGCAACAGGCCTGCCTGTAATCGTCTCGAATCGATGCGGCTGTGTGCCCGATCTTGTCGCTGAAGGTAAAAACGGATTTACGTTTGATCCCGCATCTGTGAAAAACCTCGGTAGGCTGATGGTGAATGTGTCGCGTCTCTCTGATCGGCGCCTCGAAGAAATGGGAGGGGAAAGCCGGCGTATTGTCGCGGGTTTCACACCGGCACATTTCGCGACCGGAGCACAGCGCGCGATCGACGTTGCCAAAGCTACTCCGATATGTCGCGCTACCCTGTTCTCATGGCTTCTATTGAAAGCGCTGGTTCGCCGATGAGCCTGAAAGTGTCGATGCTCGCGCCTTACATATCGCGGCGCGCAGGAGGATTGATGGATTGCGTGCGAAACCTCTCGCGATTCTTGGAAAACGAGCACGAAATTCACGTCGATATCATAGGTGTGGAAGATGAATTCTCGCCGGAAGACCGAGGACTATGGGGGAATTCATCTATTCATCTCGTAGCATCGAAACATGCCGCGTTCCGGTATGCTCCGGAACTATCGCGTAAGCTTTCGTCTCTGACACCCAACCTTCTCCACACGCATGGTATTTGGACCTATCTGTCAGTAGCCGCCGTTCGGTGGTCCAAATCCAATGGCGGCGTCACGCCGCGGCCTTACATGGTTTCGACACACGGAATGCTCGATCCGTGGGCTTTGCATAATTCGCGTTGGAAAAAAATCATGGCAGGTTTTGCTTTTGAACGGCGGCACTTGGAGAATGCCGCCTGTATCCACGCGATTAATCAAGCAGAAGCGGCAGCCATTCGGGCGTTCGGCTTAAAAAATCCTGTTTGCGTTATTCCGAACGGAGTTGAAGTAGGCGCGAGCAACGCGACTAATCGGACGCCGCCCTGGGCCGCCCATGCAGCCAGCGACCGCAAAGTTTTACTTTATCTGGGGCGTCTCCATCCGAAGAAAGGCTTGAGCATTCTTCTCCGCGGATGGAAGAAAGCGTTCAAATACGAGAAAGACTGGATCCTGGTGATCGCCGGTTGGGATCAAGGCGGACATCGACGGGAGCTGGAGCAACTCACCCGCGAATTGAAGATTGCCGACTCAGTACAGTTTACAGGGCCACTCTTTGGAGAAGCGCGCGACACTGCCTACCAGAATGCTGATGCTTTCGTACTGCCGTCGCTGAGCGAGGGGCAGCCTCTCGTTGTTCTTGAAGCATGGTCGCATGCACGTCCGGTATTAATGACACAGGAATGCAATCTCCCAGAGGGTTTCGAAAACGGGGCGGCGATCCGGATGAGTGCGACCGTGGAAGGGGCCGCCGGGGCGTTGGGAAAACTGTTCGCGTTGGAAAAATCGGCGCTTGAAGAAATGGGCCGTCGCGGTCGCGATCTTGCGATAGGTAATTTCTCATGGTCGGAAATCGCATCGCAGATGTTTGCCGTGTATCAATGGGTGCTGGGACGCTCAGCCCCACCAAATTGCATGTTGTTTGATTGAGTCCACAAATGCGCGACTGGTTACTACTGAAAACTCGCAGAAATTATTGCTAGGGTCAGAAACGAACGACTGAGGTTTGGAAGCAGAAAACAAAGGTCGGAAGTCGAAGAATCGGAGGACAGAACTTCAGCGCGGAGAAGTCAGCATTCCAAGGAGCGAGGCTTGAATCCTAATGACAAATGATGTCAGATCGTCATAAACTAAGATTCTAGCGCCCCTCAACAAATCGCACCTCCATGTTCTCTCGACCATCGCAAAATCCGTCTCGATCGAAATTGTTGGTTGAAGATTTGAGTGAGCCGCCAGTTTGCGATGAATCTGCGTTCGCTTTGGACAGCGTTGATAAGAAATCGCCAGGAACTTCAAGAAGTGTCGGCGACCACGATTGGATCGCTGCCCTGCTCTACGTCGTGTGCGACACCGTGTGCTGGGTAGTCCTTTATGGGATTGTTGGCTACATTCGCCGCGACCAATTCTTTGTCAGCCCCTTTGAGTTTGTGCTTGTTGATTGCGTGGTGCTTGCCGTTATTCTACAAGCACTTTACATCATCGGCGGTTACAACCGAAGTACCGAAATGCGAGGTCTGATCTATACGACCGAGCATATTCTTGCGGTCGCAGCAGCGGCAGCGATCAGTTCGCTGTTGATTTATTCAGCGGCGACATTCGACGCAGGAATGAAGCCCAGCCGTGGTGTGTTGTTGATCAGTTTCATCTTTTTCCTACCAATATCCCTTACTTACCGGCGATTTTTCCGGCAGCTCTTTGCCGCTTCGGCCGCGCAGCGGGCATTTCTCGTAATCGGCAGCGGTGAGCTTGCGACGCGTTTCTATGAGGCTTACAAACAATCGCCGAATCAGCAGCAACTGGAATTCGTGGACAACGATGTCGCGCGTGTCGGATCGGCAATCGCAGGCGCAGGGTCGCCAATTGTTCAAGGCGGCATCGCGGCCAGGCTTGCGCAACTTGATGGACGTTACAGCGGCGTGATCTTAGCCGAGAGCATTGATGGGCTCGGCCCCGAACTGCTCGAGCGCTTAGTGCGAACTCAATTTCAGCGGACGCGCGTTTATACCCTCGAATCATTTCACGAGGCGCATTGGCGTCATGTGCCGATACACACGATTGATCCGTTCTGGCCGCTGCAGATGGGTTTTCAACTGGCGCGTATTTCCCCATACCACTACTTGAAGCGGCTCTTTGATGTGATTTTTTCGGCCGCTCTCCTTTTGATTTCCGTCCCGCTCTTTCCGCTGATTCTCTTACTGATTTGGATGGAGAGCGGCCGTCCCGCAATCTTCCGGCAATCGCGTCTCGGGCGCGGGAAACTGCTGCTCGATGAGTTGCCGCAACTTTGGAATGTCTTCAAGGGCGACATGAGTCTGATCGGTCCGCGCGCGGAGTGGATCAGGTGCGCCGAACGGTATCAGAAAAAGATTCCATTTTATCATTTCCGGCACTTGGTGAAACCGGGGATCACCGGCTGGGCGCAGGTGAATTATCCTTACGGCGAGAGCGACGAGGACGCAGTCGAGAAGCTTCAGTACGATCTCTTCTACATCCGCCATTACTCGCTGAAGCTCGATGCGATGATTGTGTTGAAAACAGTTCATACGATGCTCTTCGGCAAAGGGCGCTGAACGAAGCTCAGCGGGTTATTAGTTAAGCGTTGATAGTTATTGGTGAATCATCATCGCTGATTCTGTTACCTGTCATTCGGTGTCTTTGATACGCTGAGCAAATGAATCCAGATGACCAGACCGTCATCAGAACTTTTGCAGACTTGGAATGTTGGAAGGAGTGCCGAACTCTCCGATGGTTTATCGCGAAAGAGGCTATCCCTGTTTTGCCAAAAGATGAGCGCTACCGATTAGGCGATCAGCTATTGCGGGCGGCACGCTCAACCACGGCGAACATCGCTGAGGGATACGGACGATTTCATTTTTTTGACAATGCGAAGTTTTGTAGTAACGCGCGGATCGTGTTGGGAAATTCTCGATCATTTGATAACCGGGCACGACGAAGGGTTTCTCTTCGCCGCATTACTTAGCCGGGGAAGAGATCTCGGGGCTCACGTAGTGAAGCTTTTAGATGGATACATGAATTACTTAAAGCGGGCGCAAAAAACGGTCTCCGTAGTGGAGCCAATAACCCATAACTGATAACCATTCATGCCTTTGCTTCGCGCCGCAGCTCGCTGGATTTTTCTCGCTGCCCTCGTTTACGCTCCGTGGGCATACGGTGGCACCACGTCGGCGAGCATCCAAATAATCAACTGGCTGTTGCTTGCCGTGTTCATTCTTTGGATCATCGAG
>QHOM01000161.1:0-6865 GCA_003218785.1 Verrucomicrobiota bacterium | reverse complement strand
GCCGCATGGATGATGCGAGGGGCGCTGCTGCTTTTTGCAATTTTATTCGTTGCCGATCTTTCTCAGAGCAATTGGTGGTTACTTCGTCTGTGGTACACGATTGGTCTCGTCGCCGGCTCAATTGCTTTTCTTGGTTTGCTCCAGAAAGCGACGGGCGCGCGGATGATTTTCTGGCAGACGGCGCCTCCCTGGGGAGCAACTACTTTTTTTGCAACGTACTATTACCACGCCAATGCCGGAGCGTTCCTGAATCTGGTCTGGCCATTAACTGCCGGCCTCGCTATCCGCGCCTTTGCCACGCGAGGTCATCCTGTCGGTGGTGCAATGTGGATAAGCGTTTTTGTTTTGACCGTTGCCGCAGTGCTGGCCAATACGTCGCGGATGGCCCAGTTGATCGCGCTATTGTTACTGATTGCGACCTGCCTACAGTTTGGACCGGCGCTTCTGCAAAAGCTTTCGTGCATGGGAAAAGGCGTCGTTTTTGCGGGTGCGATCGCGATTCTCCTAACTCTGATTGCGCTCGCGCAGGCGACTCATCTGGATCAACCGCTCAACCGCTGGCAAACGTTGACCCAAAACGTGCCCAAAGACGCTCGTTGGATGGCCGCGGGCGTAGCAATTGGCGCCCTTCCTAACATCGGCCTTTTCGGGTTCGGGCCGGGAACTTTTCGCGCTGTATTTCCCTGTTTCAATAGCGTGTCGATCAACCAAGTTCCCGGGACGTGGAGGTTCCTGCACGAAGATTATCTGCAAACCGCGCTGGAATGGGGTTGGGTGGGCAGTACTTTGTGGGCGCTGCTCTTTTTCGGAGGAATTGCAGTGGGGATTCGCAATTATAAAAAATATGGCGTGCGAGACTGGACGCCGCGGAGCCGCCTGCTTCAGCCTTTCGTTTTTATTGCGTTGGTTGGAGTGGCGCTGCATGCGCTGGTCGATTTTCCCCTTCAGATTGCCTCCATCCAACTGTATGTGGCGACCTATCTTGGCCTCTGCTGGGGAAGCAGTTTTTGGAAGGAGTGAATAGCGGCTGGCGATTACAGCTTTCCCATGTAGAGGCAGCCGTGTCGGCTGCTATTCCTTGATTTCCGCAGGCGACACGCCCGCCAGTGCAGCGGCGGCGGAAATAGGGTATCGACCATTGACCCGTGGATCACTGATCACCCGGATCTGCCCTACGATGCGCCATTATCTTTGTGACCCGATCTCGATCGAGAACTGTAGCTGCGAGAATACGACCCTTCGTCGGCCCCGTAGCCGTGCCAAGCGTAATAGTAATAGTGGCCAGCGCCGCCGCTCCGGCGCAATCGATTCAGAACCAGGCCGGCGGGGCGAATCCCTGCACTCGTTAACAAGGAAATTGCACGGCGAACCGCCTGGCGCGGCGTTTTCCCCGCCCGAAGAACAATGCACACGGTCTGCACATACGGCATCATGAGCAGCGTGTCACTGACTGCGAGTATCGGTGCGCTGTCGATTACCACTCGATCAAAAAGTCGTGCGGATTCACCGACTAATTGACCAAAGAAAGGGCCGGCCAGGATCTCCGCTGGATTCGGCGCGCGTCGTCCCCCTGCAAGCACGGAGAGTTGCCCTCCGGTCGCAGTGAGAAAGTTTCCCTCCGCGGCAACTTTACCAGTGACAACATCGATTTCTCCGGCTGGAATCGGGCGCGCCGCTGAACTGAGATCTGCCTCTCCCACCAGACAGTCTATGACCCCCGAAGCCCCATCTTCCCCTGAATTATTTTTTTCCGCGGGCTCTGGGAAGTGGAAAATTCTATGCATGTTCGGCCGGCGCAGATCGCCGTCTATGAGCAGAACACGATAACCTTGTTGCGCGAGCGCGAGCGAATAATTGGCGCTGGTGAAACTTTTTCCTTCATTGGGCAGAGCGCTTGTAAAAAGCGAAACCTTGCGTTCGACTTCCGGTCCCAAAAGTGAAAGCGCCGCGCGCAAATTGCGAAAAGCTTCCGCGGCCGGGCTCTCGGGTGTTTCCACAACAACGCGGTAGTTCGAACTTCCCCAAGCTCTGCTTTGCCGCTTTAACCGAGTTACCGTGCCTTCCTCTGTTGTTTCCGGAACGGCCGCAAAGACGGGCAGTCCGAATGCTCCTTCCGCGTGATCGACAGTTTTGATGGAGCGATCAAGCGCATCGGCGCCGAGAACAAACACGAATCCAACGGCCAACCCGCCCAGCAGACCCAGGACGATCGCCTTCGTGGGGCTGGGACTAACAGGCGAATGCGAAAGCGGCGAATGCTCGATCACACTGACCGCATTCGTCTTTACGTCTTTTGTTAAACTTGTGTCTTTGATCTGGCGCAGAACGCTTTCGTAAAGCGCGCGATCGGTCTCAGCTTGCCGGGCCAATTCCTGGTATCCGATCGCTGTGCGGTTGAGCGCGACAGCAACGCCCTGCTGGTCTTGCAGCGCCCCTTGCAAACTGGCTTCGGTGGCCTTGGTTTGCTCAATGGCGTTACGCAGAATGGGAGGTTGCGCCATGGCTGCTTGACGAAGCTTTTCCTTCGCCTCTGCCAGAGCGGCCCGCGCCGCCATCATCTTGGGATGCTTTTCTTTGTATCGTAAAGCCAAAGTGGCGATTGAAGCTTCTACCTGCGTGACAGTGCGTTGCGCGTCCGTCACCAATCCTGCCGTTGAGATGCTCGGAATCGCAAGCAAAGCATTGATATTTTCGCCGGCCTGCTCGATTTGCTTGAGCTCGCCCTCGAGGCGAAGCTGGTCGGCTTTTGCCGCAGTCAATTTGCTGCTTAATTCTTGCAGCTTGTCCTCGACCAAGCCACCCCGGGGTCCACCGGCCCCCGCGCCCGATCCCTGCTGTGACCCTGTTGCGGCAGTGCCGCCACCAAGTTGCAAGGCGTCGGGATTTTTCGCTTTGTATTCCGCGACGGCCGCCTCGCTTTTTTGCAGATTGACCTTCAATCGCTCTTCTTCCTCAAGCAAATAACGCAATGACTCCTCGCTGAGCGAAGCGCGGCGTTCGATGGAATTGCGGATGTACTCGCGTCCGACCGCCTCGGCGAGGCGCTGGGCCATGGCTGGGTCACCGTTCGTTACGTACAAATCGATCAGACGCGTCCCGCGACGAATCACCGGGTTTACCATGCCTGCAAGGGCGCGGCCCAATGCTTCTTCGAGCGGCGTAAAAGTCCCCACACCAACAGCGCTCCGAGTTTCGATCGGGCCCGGCGATGGGCCGGCGCCCGGCGTCGCGTTGGATTTGCTACGGCTTGCAATATTTTGGTTCCCGAGAAGCGCGCCTCCACCATCTTCGGCCAGGCCTTCGGACCGTATCACTCGGGCAAGAAGGGTTTGGTTGGTGAGGTTTTGCTCAATCGTTCGCAGCGCCTCCTGGCTGGCCAGAAACGTCGAGCGCATGCGCGCCGTGGAGTCTTCCGTAGTGACCAGAGTCGGCTCCTGAAACTCCACTTCAAGCACCGTATGTCCTTGATAGAGCTTTGGCGTTCGCGCGAGATAACCCAGCGCGAGGAAGAAACCAGCCAGTACACAAAGGGCGACGATCCAGATCCGTTCGACCAGAGAATGCCAGAGACGCCGAAAATCGAACCCGCCCTTCAGTTCTGTGAACTCTCCCGGCAAATGCGATAACGCCCTGTTACCCGGATTCGGCGCAGTGGCGGCTGTTGCTGCAGGCAAGGATGGATTAACCACAGGAGGAATCGTAACTGGAACGAGATTCTACACCCGAGCGGTGCGCTCGAAAAGGTGCAGTCGCAAGAACTTTTTGGTTAAAAAATACTTTCCCCGACGGTGATGGTATCGCCCGGCTCGACGTGAAATCCTCCGCCGCTCCCCTTCGTGAACCGCTTCGCATTGACCTTGAAAATCTGGTCGCCACCCGCTGCGGTATGTCGTCGCACGGTCACGCGCTCCGGCGCGGCAATGCGCGTGTATCCCCCGGCCATCGCGATGGCTTCCAAGAGATCAATACCGCCAGGACTGCTCTCCGGCATTTCGTAACTGCCGGGCCGATTTACCTGACCCAACATCGAGAAGCGTCGTTTCGCATACCCGAGGAGCATGACGTTTACTTTTGGATTTACCAGGTAATCGCGACCATAAAGCTCTGTGAGTTTTGAAGCTGCCTGGGTCAGGGTCAATCCCGCCAAATGGATCGACCCAAGCAACGGCACGCTCAGGTTGCCTTCGGGGTTCAATCGTCCATTCGTGCGCAGATCGTCCTCGCCGAAAACCTCGACCGCCACCTGGTCGTTGGCGCTCAAAATGTAACCAGGCGGCGCGCTGACGCTGTTTGGGGTGAACGCGGAAACAGCGGGCGACGGCAATATGGAGGCGGGTTCGGCAGGCTGTGACGCGGAGGTTCCTGGAGCGATTTGCGCTAACAAAAAGTCTGGGAGCAAGTAGAATGCGAGCGCAACCGGCAACCATCGCCAGCGCGCTTCAGTTCGGAGGCGATTCAAACCCTCGCTAAAATCTAACCGTAGCCCGAACGCCGACCTGATTATCATAGAAACTGAAAAAAGCGATCGAACTGTCATCCCGGCGGTGGAGATAGTAGACACCGGCGCTCAAGAATCTGGTGATTAACACGTCAATAGAAGGTTCAACAAAATAGTAGTCATCGTTTCGCGTTGCATTCACTCCAGTGGATGTGGCGAAATAATCTGAGTTCTCATATCCCGCTGCGAGACCGAGGTAAATGCGCTGGAGCAAACGCTGCTGAATCCGGAGCACGACGTTTGTCGCCTGGAAATCTTGAGCGGGGAAGAATCCGGAATTAAGGATCGGGGTGCCCGCCGATAGGGTGATAGTCGTGCCGTCGAACGGGCGGTACATGGCGCCGAGCTCAAAGGTAGGGGAAGTGCGTTCACTCCGGTTGCCATCGAATTGACGGAACTCAACGCCCGCCGAAGCGTAGAGGTTCAGCTTGCCTGTTGCCTGGTAGCTGAGGCGCACATTCACTTGCTCGAAGGTTTGATCCGGATTCGGATTGTCCACAAAATCATAGCCGGCGGTGCCGCCGATACCGACGGTCACCTTTGGCGTCCAAATATAATTTATGTAAACACCTCCCGAAATGATTTCGGAGCTGATGAAATCGGGATAGTCATAAATTGAGGCATCAAATTCCCCGGTTAGAAACACTTTCCCCGTCAGGTCATAATTTGCTCTCAGACGTGTGACAAAAAGATTCAGCCGCGTGGGCGTGCTCACATCGACATTTGCCAGCAGTCCGGTCGTGTCGAGCGTGCTGTTAAGGTTTGCCCCGTCGAGTATATCCACATCCTGGCTCAGAGTCAGCGTCAAACGGCTGAACTGGTATCGGCCTTCGAGGTGGATCAGATTGCTGATGGCATCCTCGTTCGAGTGATCGACGAACAGAATAATACTCGGCAGGTAATCCAGACGGATATAGTTTCCCCCGCGGCCCTCGATGTCGCCGAACCCAACCGTAATCATCGGTTCAATCGCAAAATAGTAATCGGAGATGCGATTCGTATTGGTGATAAAGATATTGTCGTCGTAAACTCCTCGAACTGTCAGCCGCAGACTGTAGTGAAAACGACGCGGTTCCGCTGAGGAAACATTGGAAACATTCTCACCACCGATCGTCAGGTTCTTCAAGTCGAGCGTACCGAAAGGATTTGTCGGCGTGGGTGGCGGTGGAACAAGGTCGGTCTGCGCTGACGTGTAGTCGGCCGAAGAAGGTAACGGCTCCTCAGGAACGGGATTTTCCCCTCGCGCAGCAAAAGTGGATGCGATAAAAATTCCGGCGATTAACGCTAGGCCGACGCCGGTCGACCGAGCAAACTTTCCAGTAAAGGTTCGGGTGGGAAATGGACAGGAGTGCCATTGCATGGCGCGGAGAATACGGTGCTGCCGACAAACCCGTCAACGCAAAATTCTTGCCTGACACGGCGTCGTTAAAACGGGCCGCGACCCTGCCAACCAGACTGCAACTCCCGCAACTGGTTTCCAATTTTGAGCGAATCCGCAACATCGATTTGCGCCGCCGCATCCTCGGCGGCGGCGATGGGCTCGAGATAAACCGACGGCCATTGTTGGAAGTAGCCGGCACCGACTGCAACCGGCGACTGTGCGCTGTGCGACGCGTACATTTTGCCTTGCACGCAGGTTAAGCGGGTCGCTGTCCCGTCACTCTGAACGCGAAACAAGCAGTCCCGGTCCGCCGTAATAGTTACCGATGGCGCACTGATCGCAAATTGCGATCCGCTTTTATTCTGACGACTGAATAGGACCGTGATTTGTCCCCGGTTAAATCGTATCCGCGCGCTCCGATCGCGCATGCCACCTTCCGTCTGGTTTCCGTCCTTCGATATCCTTAATTCTTCAACCTTGATTTCAGAATTGCTCGACATTTGTGTGAGAGCGGCCGGAATTAACGCAAGGTTGAGCAACGCGCCGTCTGATGTTCGCACGATATCGCCGTCGTGGATCCGGCTTTCAGGCGTCACCGGCCGAAAATCGCTTTGTTCGTCAATTCCGAAAACGACCGGCCCATGCATGGAAAGCACTCGGGCCGCCACTTGCCGTGTGATGCCGTCCCGGTAGCAACTTGTCAGGCCGCAGCAAAGCAGGAAGAAAGAAATGAGTGCTGGAAATCGCACCAGGCAATTCATCCGAATAATTTCAGTGACGCAAAATAAAATGCACTGTGTCCGCTGTTTGTTCGGGTGGAGGGCCAGAAAATCTGCAGCGCGTACGGGAGTCGAACCCGTGCACCAGCCTTGAGAGGGCTGTGTCCTAGCCACTAGACGAACGCGCCATAAGTCGAATGGGCAAAATAACTCCATTGTGCGTGGGCTGGCAAGGCAGCCGCGCAAATCCTATTTTTTATGTTTTTT
>QHOM01000160.1 GCA_003218785.1 Verrucomicrobiota bacterium | reverse complement strand
CCTGGCGGCGGAATAGTGCTTACGACAATCACGACCACTGCTACAGTTTTCGCAAGCGTTGACGGACTACTGCTTAATAGAACTCCTGGTGATATCGACACCGCTGATCCAGGCCTGGCGGTCGGTTTTAGAACAACCCCAGTGGATAATGGCAGTTATATTCAGTTTGCTGTCGATGCGACTTTCTTTCAGACCATGTCGTTGAGCTTTGCGATTGATACGGCAGGCAACGGCTTCGACACCGTGCAGCTTTCATATTTCGTTAACGGAGTAGAAACCATCGTCGGCTCGCAGCCAATTGTAACAGGCGGGGCACAAATCATAACTTTCGCCGTCCCTCCGGGGGCTAATAACCAGCCAACGCTCGTCTTGCGTCTGACTTTCAACGGGGGAATGTCACAAGGCAACAATCTCCAGACCATCATCGACAACATCCAACTGAATGGCACGGCAGTCCCTGAGCCTGCGACGGTCGTGAGTGGGCTACTCGGTGTCCTTGGGCTGGGTTGGCATCAGCGGCGGCGATTGATTCGCTCTGTGTGTTTGCGGCGCACCTAACCAGACCAGCTGTTTGCCAACGCGTTGAGGACACGCATTCCACCTTTGAGCGCCACGAAGGACGATCGGCTTCTCCGAAGACGATGGCGAAATTTCGCCGCAGGCGCAGTAATTCTTAGCGCAGACATGCGCCCGGAGGGTCGCGTTGCATATTAAGCGACGCCATAGTAAACGTCTCTTGTGGCTAGGCGGCCGTCATGTCCCGTCGCAAACAACAAGGACCTCGACCTGATTCCGCCCGAAGAGCGTCGAGCGCGACGGCTCAGGCTGTTACTCTTTGTGGCGATTCCGGCGACGGCGGCAGTCGTTCTGGCGCTCTACTTCGTTGCACCGCCGATTGGCGGAGCAATCAAGGCGTGGCAGTCGCGTCGGCTCGCGCGGGAGGCGTTCCCTCTAATCGAGCAAAAGAAATGGCGCGAGGCCAACGCGAAAGCGCGCGACGCGTACCTGCTGCGTCCGACCGAACCGGAATCGTGGCGCGCCATTGCGCGGTTGGCGTCCCGCACGGGTCAAGGCACAGCAGCGCTGGAGTGGTGGAAGAAACTGGACGAGGAACATCGCCTTACCATCGAAGACCGCCGTGACTATGCTGCGGCTGCACTTGTGGCCGGTGAACTGCCAGTTGCGATGCCGCAAGTCGATCTGCTTTTGTCGCAAAAAGGTGGGCCTGCGCCAGGTGACCTCCTGCTTGCCGCCCAACTTGCTGCTCGACGTCAAGATGGCGTTCTTGCTCTGGATTACACGCAGCGGGCAACAACCGATCCGCGTGCGAAGCCGAATGAATTGCTTGCAGGCGCTGTCCTTGTTCTCTCCATGACCAAGGCGAGCTCGCCTCCTTATGCAAAGGCATGGGAGAGCATCGCGAAGCTCGCGAGGGATTGGACCAATCCGACGTCTCTCGACGCGCTCGTTTTCCTCGCGCAGCAGCAGTCGCGAGCGCCCTCGCCCTTAACTGGCGAACAGACTCCTTTTTCGCTTGGCGCCGGAGCCGCTACGCAAGCTGCAACCACAATGGGACCAGTAGAAGTGGCGGATGCTCTGGAAAAGCATCCCGATGCGTGCCCTTACCATCAGTTACTGGCGCTTGGACTTCGTGCCCAGCACGATCCGGCGCTGGCAAGTCAATATGTCACGGACGCAGTCGAGCGCTTTGGCGGTGGCGACGATGAAACGCTCGCCGCCCTGGCCGCGTGGCTCAACAGCGTGGGTCGCGCCGACAAAACTTTACAGGTGCTGCCGCTGGATCGCGCGTTACCGCGCCAGGATCTTTATTTGCGACACGTTGATGCTCTCGCCGCACTCGAGCGTTGGAATCAGGTGAAGCAGGTATTGAGCAGTGAACGCTTTCCGCTCGAGCCGGTTTTTCAACATATGTATCTCGCTGTCGCGCGAACGCGACTGGGCGAGGCAACTGCTGCAACAAACGAATGGCAGCGCGCTCTGGAGGCCGCCGGCACTGCGGAGAAATTACTCGCGCTGGCCTCATACGCTGAGCAGAATCAAGCCAACGACGTCGCTGATAGAGCCTACTCCGAGGCGATCAGACTCGCACCCAAAAATCATGGAGCATTCGTCGGCAGGCTGCGCGCGGCGTTAGCGTCTGGCCACACCGCTGAAGCGCAAACTGTGGCAGCGGAGATTGTCCAGCTATGGCCAAACGATGCGGCGGCGCGAAATCAAGATGCTTACCTGCGATTGTTGCTCGGCGCATCCAATGGTACGGCTGAAGCAGCGGAGCGAGAAGCTCAGGTTCTTGTCGCCCAAGAGCCGTGGAACTGGGCAGCGCGAGCAACCCTGGGGCTGGCGCGTCTTCGCCTGGGACGAAAAGAGAAGGCTCTGGCGGCATTCCGCAGCGTGAGGGCAACAGGCTCTGAACCGCCGGGCGCGCTCGCGGTTCGCGCAGCCATCCTGGGCATGAATGGCTACAAAGAAGGCGCGCGCGGCGATGCGCGCAACCTCGGAGCGGAACATCTCCTCCCGGAAGAGCGCGCACTTATCGCACCCCTGCTGGTTGCGCGGCAAGAATAAACCGCGCTAAAAAACATTTAGCATATAGCCCAGAACATAGTATAAAACGCACCATGCATATCCAATTTCGGATCATTTTAGCGGTCGCCTCGCTCACCTTTGCGTTGGCGATTTGGTTCCCAAACGAGGTCAGCGCAGACGAGGTCAGACAAGCGAAGGTGACTCAAGTCATCCAGGACGTTCGAATTCTCCCATCGGATGCATCACCGCGTCCGGCTGTAGTAAACGATAATGTTCACCAGGGTACGGCGGTGCAGACCGGTGTCCAGTCCCGGAGTGAGCTGACTTTTAAGGATCAAACGATCACGCGTCTCGGCGAGAAGACGATCTTCAGTGTGGGCCAAGGGGCACGAACCATTGATCTGGGCAGCGGCCAAATTTTGCTTTATGTGCCGAAGAAATCCGGTGGCGCGAAGGTCAAAATGGGGCCAGTCACCGCGGCGATCTCCGGGTAAACAAATTTCCTGTGAGGGAATTGACTGCATCACTCGAGCGCCAATCGGGGCACCGGCCTGCGGCGGACGGAAAAAGCTAAAAAAAGCTTAACAACTAATGCAGAACGTAGTACAAAGGCGATCATGAATATCCAACTCCGGATCATTTTGCCAATCGCGGCGCAGGACGTTCGAATTCTCCCATCGGATGCATCACCGCGTCCGGCTGTAGTAAACGATAATGTTCACCAGGGTACGGCGGTGCAGACCGGTGTCCAGTCCCGGAGTGAGCTGACGTTTAAGGATCAAACGATCACGCGTCTCGGTGAAAAGACGATCTTCAGTGTCGGTAAAGGGGCGCGAACGATTGATTTGAGCAGCGGTCAATTTTTGCTGTACGTGCCAAAAAAAATCCGGCGGCGCGATAGTCAAGATGGGGCCCGTCACGGCGGCGATTACAGGCACCACAGTGCTGGGCAACGTTAATCCCAATGGAACGACAACGTTTACCGTCCTCGAAGGAGGTGCGTGCATCTCTTTAGATAGCGTGGGACAATCGGTTTTTGTTGGAGCCGGCCAACAGCTGACTTTTGACCCAATTGCTAACAGGTTGGAAGACCCCGTCGATGTCGACCTTAATAAGGTACTCACTTCGCCACTCATAAAAGACTTTCGGCGCCTGCCGAGCGCACATTTAATCGACCAAACACTCCAAAATCAGCGTAGATCTGTCGGCGTAAGCGGTAACGATGCCTTGATGCGTGCCGTCACGGTGGCAGGCGCCAATAGCGTACAGACAGCTACACCAGACCAATTTTTGCGGGCGCTCGATTCGCTTTTTGTCCGATCGACTCCAAGCCAGGTGTGTGACTACGTATCGGCGGCGGTCAGGGCTCGACCTGATCTCGCGCCACAGATTGTCGTCGCCGCTCTCACAGTTAGCAGAATTAGCCGCACAGATGTTAAGGATTTCAAGCAGCCGGCCAGTAAAGAACTTTCCTGTGAAGCGGCTGACTGTATCATTCGAGCGGCAATCGCCGCGCATCCTTCAGCGGCCAGAGAAATTGCGGACGCTGCCATAGCGGCGGCACCTTTACTGCGCGATTGCCTCGTGGCAGCCGCGTCCCGACCCTGCCCAGTGGCGAACGCTTTCGTTGAACCGCGGATAATCAATACGATCAATCCAAGTAACGAAGTGCCTGTTTCCCCCGAACAGCCCCCGTCATCAGGTCTCTAGCAGCGCTTACCCGGCAATCGGTCCGTCGATTGCGATCTGAAACTCTCCACCAGTTTTCAGATGTTCGATACGGCGCCGTTGCCCGATTGCCGTAGCCCGCTCATCGTCAAAAGCGGCAGAAATCCCGATGCGGCACGTCGTGAAATCCCATCGGCTATTTAGATCACAAGAGGCTGGTTGCGTTCGATTGCCTTCTCGATCTGGCTACGTGTCACTGCAAAGAGCATTGCAATTGCTGTTAGCAAGTCAATCGCTCAACGGCGCAGGATTGGCTTTCACGGGTCTTGTGATTTCTCTCTGACAACTCGCATCACGCGTCCTATCTACAACGTTGCGGCTGAGGACAGCCACCTCTACAGTTGCGCCCTATGCCGTATAAAAACGTCACGCCGCCATCCGGCGAGAAGATTTCGATCGACAAAGGAACCCTCCACGTGCCGGATCAGCCGGTCATTCCATTCATCCGTGGGGACGGCACCGGGCCGGATATCTGGGCAGCCAGCGTTCGTGTGTTTGATGCAGCGGTCGAAAAAGCGTACGGCGGCAAAAAAAAGATCGCGTGGTTTGAGGTATTCGCGGGTCAGACGGCAAAAGACAAATTCGACGAATGGCTGCCTGATGACACAGTGGAAGCGTTCCGCGAATTTCTGGTTGGCATCAAAGGGCCGCTGACAACGCCGGTAGGCGGCGGCATTCGTTCGCTCAATGTGGCGCTCCGTCAGCTTCTCGATCTTTTCGTATGCCTGCGGCCGGTGCAGTACTCCAAAGGCGTCCCCTCGCCCATCAAGCATCCGGAGAAAGTGAATATGGTGATCTTCCGGGAAAACACGGAAGACATTTATGCGGGGATCGAATACGCCGCGGGCACACCTGAAGCGCAAAAGATTCTCGATTTTTTCGAGAAAGAATTTCCGAAGCAGTTCGATAAAATTCGCTTTGGCACCAGGCAGAAGGCGGCCGATTTCTGGAAAAAAGTCGGCGCGTCGGAAGGCGACGATGTTTGCGTGGGGATCGGCATTAAACCGGTCAGCCGCGCGGGGCGTTTCGCGACTGGGGCTATGAGATCGCGAAACAATATTTCGGCGCGAAGGAAATCGAGGGCGGCCCGTGGTGCAAAATTCCGATGGATAAACCGGGCGCCGGTATTGTCATCAAAGACGCGATTGCGGACATCACGTTTCAACAGGTGCTGCTGCGGCCGGAAGATTTCGACGTGATCGCGACGTTGAATCTGAACGGCGATTATTTGAGCGATGCGCTGGCGGCGCAGGTGGGCGGGATCGGCATCGCGCCCGGTGGAAACATTAATTACATCACCGGTCACGCGATTTTCGAAGCGACCCACGGCACTGCGCCGAAGTACGCGAACCAGGACAAGGTGAATCCGGGCTCGGTAATTCTCTCAGGCGAAATGATGTTCCGCTATATGGGCTGGACGGAAGCCGCCGATCTGATTTTGAAAGGATTAAACGGCGCGATCGCAAGCAAGCGCGTCACTTACGACTTCGCGCGTTTGATGGAGGGCGCGACGGAGATCAAATGTTCGCAGTTCGGCGACAACGTGATCGAACACATGTGAGTTGCGGGGAACGCTAAGATCGACGTCTAATTCTGAATCCGAATCCTTGTCGGCCGCATCCTAATCTTCGACAACGCTTGTGAATAGATTTGCGATTTATTTTTCTGTTTTAGTTGCTGCAACGACCGTCGCCTCAGCAGAGAACCGCAACATCACCGAAAAAGATCTGTTCGATTTTGTTTGGATCGGCGATCCGCAAATTTCGCCGGATGGAATGCGCGTTGCGTTTGTGCGCGTCACAGTCAATGAAAAAAAGGAAGGCTATAACACCTTGATCTGGTCTGTGTCCGTCACGGGCGGCGAGGAGCCTCATCAATTGACAAAAGGCGATCACGACACAGCGCCGCGCTGGTCGCCGGACGGAAAATTTTTGCTCTTCTTGCGCGCCACAGAAAAGGACGGCAAGCCGGATCCGCCTCAATTGTCGATCTTGCCGATGGCGGGCGGCGATTCATTTTCTTTTACCGATCTGCCGAAAGGAGCCGGCAACCCGGTCTGGGCGCCGGATGGCAAAACGATCGCGTTCACAAGCGAGACAAACGCAGACGATCTCGCCAAACAGGAAAAGAAAAAGCGCAAAGAAGAGGAATTAAAGAAAGCGATCAGCGAAAACTCCCCGTCACCGCGTACGGCCGGGAGAAGTACGAATAAGACAAAGCCAACACCGAAGAGCGCAAGTGATGCGACCGCAAAAAAAGCGGAGCCCGAAGGGGAACACGAGAGCGACATCCGCGTGATCACGCGCGCGATCTATCGCGAAGATAATGAAGGTTATGCCGACCCGAAGCATCCGCAGCACATCTGGATTGTGGCGGCGCCACGCAATGCGGACGAGAAAGTGCAGCCAAAACAACTGACTTCCGGCCGATTTGATGAAGGCAGCATCGTTTGGTCGAATGACGCCCCGCAGGTCTATTTCACCTCACTGCGCCTTGACGAGCCGTATTACCAACTGCCGCGGACGGAGCTCTATTCGATCCCCGCCAGTGGCGGACAACCGACAAAGCTCAATTCGATCGATATGGAAATGAATAATTTGTCGCTCAGTCCGGACGGCAAACAGATCGCGTTTATCGCATCGACAACGCAGCCGATCAACTCCTACACCCAACCGGACTTGTGGATTGTCGATCTTACCCCGAACGCAAAGCCGCGGAATCTGACCGCGAATTTCGATTTCGATGTAGGCGATGGTGTTTTCGGCGACAACGCAGCGCCGCGCGCTGGGGGCGTAAATAGTCCACTGTGGACGCCGGACGGGCACAGCTTGATCGAGATTTGCGGAAAAGAAGGCAAAACAATTCTCGCATCGTTTGATGTCGAGAGCAGCGCAGAAACCGATCTCACGCACGGAAATCAGGCCGTGCTCCGTTTTTGCGCGCCAGCAGATCGATCGAAAATCGTTTACACGCTCTCGAGCCCGACGCGAATAAACGATCTCTTTATCTCAGATCGCATCGGTGGCGAACCACGCCAGTTAACGCACGTCAACGATGCGCTTTTCTCACAGCTCAATCTCACCGATCCGGAGGAAATTTCTTACAAAACTTTCGACGGCAAAACCATCCAGGCGTGGGTGCAGAAACCGCCCGACTTCAATCCCACTAAAAAATATCCGCTCATTCTGAACATTCATGGCGGGCCGCACGCGGCTTACGGCTATATTTTCGAGCACGAGTTCCAGTGGATGGCAGCCAAGGGTTACCTAGTGCTTTACCCGAATCCGCGCGGAAGCACCACGTACGGCCAGGACTTTGGCAACATCATTCAGTATCATTATCCGGGCGACGATTATAAAGATTTGATGGCCGGCGTGGATGACGTGGTTCGCCGCGGATACGTGGACGACAAAAAACTCGGTGTGACCGGCGGGAGCGGCGGCGGATTGCTCACGAATTGGGTTGTGGGGCAAACGAACCGGTTTGCAGCCGCTGTCTCTCAGCGCGACATCGCGACTTGGGAAGCTTGGTGGTACTCATCTGACTTGACGTTATTTCAACCGAACTGGTTCAAGGCGCCGCCGTTCGATGACGAGCAGGAGTTCAAAGCGCGCTCGCCACTTACGTACATCAAGAATGTGAAAACGCCGATGATGTTCGTCCTCGGCGAAGCGGATTACCGAACGCCGCCCGGTGCAGGGGGTGAGCAGATGTTTCGCGCGCTTAAATTCCGCAAGATACCGGCGGTGATGGTGCGGTTCCCCAACGAATCTCACGAACTTTCGCGCTCTGGTCAGCCATGGCACCGCATTGAGCGTTTGCAAAATATCGTGGGCTGGTTCGACCACTGGCTCATGGGCGTGCTCAAGCCGGAATACGAAGTCGCGCCGCAAGAAGCAGTGCCAATCAAGAAAGGCAATGGAGCCACCGAAAATGCCGAATGACGAATGCATAATGACGAAACAATGACGAAACTCGAACGACCAGACAAGACAGGCGCCGTTCTTGTCATTTGAGCATTTGTGCTTCGTTCGTCATTCGTCATTCGTCATTCGAGCTTCGTCATTTGGTTTCAAATCGTCGACCCAATTCGTTCGCACAATCGCAGCTGAGAAGTAGCGACGAGTTCTGCTCAGGGACATCGAATCACGCTGGGCGAATGGGTTAACTCCTGCTTTGTGCCAGCAAGGCGAAGATGGATCACATGTGAGCGGCGGTCTCTGAGTTGCGGCGGCGTCACAATGTAAAAGCCATGTCGGCCGTTTCCATAACCCGCATCCACGAGGTCCTGCCGAAATTCTTTGGCAGGGAACGTCATCAAATACTGTTCGCCATCCCAAAGTTCGACATTAACTGTCGCATTTGGTCGATGTTTGTCCCAAATCCATCCATAAATCTCATAGCAGTACGCCCGTTCAACGTCGCTGGCATGGTGCGGCAGTGGTGGCGCACCAATGCGCCCGGAAAAAATCAGTAGTCCAAAGCAAACAAATTGGAAGGTAATGACCACAGCCGCTGCCCGTGAAACCAGACCGTCAGGCCAATAGCGGTGCACCTTATTCCAGCGGGAAAAAATGTGGAACGCAGAGAGCAACGCCGCCTGGTAAAATCCGTAAACAATGTAGTGAGGCTCAAGCCCGTGCCAGAGGCCCATCAGTCCGAAGGCGAGAAAATAGCCTACGATTGGGGCAGCTTCCTTATGCGCAAACCATTTGCCGCGCATCGCTGCATACAGGAAGCGCATGTAAACGTGATCGCGAAACCAAAACGAAAGCGTGATGTGCCAGCGATTCCAGAAATCCCGGATATTGCGAGCGAGAAACGGACGATTGAAATTTTCCGGGGTATGGACGCCGAAAAGATAACTCAGCGCAATGGCAAAAGCGCTGTAGCCAGCAAAGTCAAAAAACAGATAGAAGCTGTAAGCATACATGTAGCTGACCAACGCAGTGAAACGGCCGCTGCTGGCTGCTCGCTCCAACCAGTATTGTTTGATCAAAGCGGCGAGGATGAATTTGTAAAAGAACCCCCGAAAAATGCGATGCACCGCGCCGTCGAGATCAACAAGGAATTCAGCACGTGTTCGCGTTTTTCTCCACTCGCCTGCAAAGCGCTGGTAGCGGTCAATTGGGCCGGCTGAAATGGTCGGGAAGAAAAAAAGAAACATCAAGAAATCGAGCGTCTGGGGTGCAGCGATAACGTTATCCCGCAGGCAAAATACAACATCCAGTGCACGAAACGTGATGTAGGAAATTCCGAGAAAGCCAAACTGGCTTCTCGGCAACATCACCGGAAAAAATTTGGACGCCGCAAGCGGAAGCAGGCTTACCGCGATCGAAGCATAAAACGGCCAGCCGGCTCGTGTCCCGCTTTTTGCGAATACGCACACTGTCGCCCACTGCCAGGCCGCGAAACCAATGACGATCCAGATTTCGCGCACTGGAAAATCTGGCCGAATGTTTAACAGCCCGTGATACTGCACGATGAGCATCCCGGCAGTCACGAGGAAGGCCCAGCGCCAGCCCGCGCGGCCAAATAGACCCAGAATCAGCGTTGGAACAGCCGCGTAAAGCAGCAGCCCAAAATATGTGAAATCGGCGTAAGGAATCACAGCGACGCGGCCAGCCGGGCTCGGTCGGCTTTGCCGTTCGCCGTCAGCGGCAAGGCATCGAGGAAAATGAATCTGCGCGGCAACATGTACGCTGGAAGGCGCTTGCCCAGCTGCCGTCGCAGCGCTTGTGTTAGTTCAAAATGCGACGCATCATCTCGTTCGCTGAGCACTACAAAAGCGGCGAGCGATTGAGGCGCGCCGTTTTTGATCACTGGGATTACTATTGCGTCTCTTACACGCGCTAAGGCGAGAAGGTTTGCTTCGACATCGCCAAGTTCGATGCGATAGCCACTGAGCTTGATTTGCGAATCCATGCGACCCTCGAAGAAAAGGATATCATCACGAAATCGCCCCTGGTCGCCAGTTCGATAAGCGCGCCGATGGCGATGTTCAAAAAACGCGGCGGCTGTCAGGTCAGGACGTCCAAGATAGCCAGGACTAACATTCGGCCCTGCGATGACAATTTCACCTCGCGTGTTTGCTGGGAGGGTTTCGCCAGCTTCATTCACAACGAAAACGTCGGTGCCCGGCATCGCACGTCCCACCGGCAAGGCCGGATATTTTTCCAAAATCGAATGATCTACACGTACGGAGGTGGTGGCCACTGTCGTCTCGGTCGGACCATACATGTTCCAGACCTGCGCTCGCGGAAAGCGCTCCAGCAGAAGTGCCGCGGTCTGCACGGCGAGTGTTTCACCGCAAAAGAGAAAACGCCGCATGCGTGGAAGCATTGCTTCCGCAAATTTCTCTTCGACCAGGCACATCTGCGCAAACGACGGCGTGGAGACCCACGTGGTGGCGCCGGAATTTGCAAGCGCGCGATAAAGCATTTTGGGATTTGCCACCAGATCGCGACTAATACTGAAGAGTGTCCCTCCGGTTGCAAGACTGCAATAAAGATCCATGACCGACAGATCGAATGAGAATGGCGCCGTGTTCAAGAACATCTCGCCAGGGCTTATGAAGCTGTGCTCTTCGAGCATCCATGTGACGAAATGCTCCAGGCACCCCAGCGTTATGATAACACCTTTCGGCTCGCCGGTGCTGCCGCTGGTAAACAAAATGTAAAATGGGTCGTCGCGCTGTATGCCGTTGGCGGGAGGACGCGCGGCGGAGATGGAAAGTCGCGCGATATCTTCCGGCGTGAGAAGTAACGCGGGGCGCGAGATTGCAAGAATCCTATCGATCCGCTGCTGTGGCAATGCTGTGTCCAACGGAACATAGGGCCTGCGCGATTTTACCGCTCCTAGAAATGCGATGAGCATCTCCGGCTCCCGATGTCCCAGCACGGCGATTGGAGCGCGATCATCGCCGAAGCGTTCTGTCAGGTGGGCAGCGAGCGCATCTGAACGCGAGCCGAGCTCGCCGTAGCTTAGCGTCTGATCGCCGCTGACGTGTACGATGGCATTCGGGGCCGCCAGAGCCCAGTGACCGATTTGTTCGAGGAGATTCACTCAAAAACCCTGATAAACAAATGGCGGCGTGGAAAAGTCACCACGACCGTACATCACGATCAAGCCCGCAATAACAGCGAGGTAATACAGAATCAACAGCGTTCGCGACAGCGCCGGATGTGCCTGGATCCAGCTCACACCTTCACCTGCAACCGGCGCTCAAGGTCAGCAATAATCTTGCGCGGTGTTAGCCAATTTTCGCGCTCGAACTCCGCCGGGGAAATTTTGAGACTGAATTCCTCCTCGATCCTTACCATCAACTCAACCGTCTTGATCGAGTCGAAAAGCTGAGAATCATAAAGCGGTAGATCGAGATTTGTGCGAACCTCGTCGGTTTCGGCGACCGAGGCTACAAGTTGCAACACTTTCTCCTGAAAGGACGTACTCATAGCCAATAACACGCGGCAGCGCCACGCTGCGGATTGCTTGAATAGAACGTTGACACCCGATCAACTCCTTGGGACACGCCCATGAAAGAAATCATCAAGAACACGATTGTAAAGCATCCAGCCTTTAGCCGTGAGGTGAGGCGCCGGGATGTGCTTGAGCTGTGGCACTCGATGGTCAAGAAAGGTCGGATCCTCGTCATGTTGCTCAAACTCCACTAGCCCAAAATTGTATCGCTGGGCAAGTGCGCGCATCTTTTGGTAATAACATTCGCGCAGCGAACGCGAAATGCCGACCTGATCGTAAAACTGGCCATCCATCGGCATACTGAGTAAAAGCGGCCGGGCATGAATCTCAGTCATCACGCGAAATAACAGCTCTAAATCCCTCCATTGGTTTGCCTGATTAAGCTGCTTGAGAAACCACGCGTCGCTGCGAGGAGGGGCCATCTGCTTGTCCGTGTCGGGGACGGTCACTTTTTGTTTCTCACTCGCGTTCGTCGTTTCGTTGGCTTTTGCTATGAGGCTCGGCCAATCGAGCACTTGCTGATGCAGCAACCCAGCGGATTTGGGCGCATGCAGAGCGTAAGTTAACGCGGCAAAGTGGTCTTGTAAATCCATCATGGCATTCTGCACTTTCCCGAGCGGCCAGAGCGCGCAGAAAATCATGCGGTCAAGCGGCCCTCCAGAAGCTAGCCGTTTCAGTGCGAATTCGAGGAGTGGACTCTTTTCCATTGTCCCTGGAAACTGCAACATTCTGGAAGCGATGTCCCGCTTCAGGTCGAAATCGAGGGCGCTGCCGAATACGAACTCACTGGCGGCGAACACAGAAAAATTGCCTTCGTAAGAGTATGAGGTGATATCCGGCGCCACAAACCAGACCGCTGAAAGCGAAATCGCAATCTTTCTTCCACGCAAGTCAGGCCCGAGGGCTGCCAGTTTTTGCACCATAATCAGCGGAGTCGTGCCCACTTTTCCTACCGGTGAAGCTTGGAAACCTGTTGGCGCTTCACGAAAAAAAACGCTCGCTCTATCCGGAAGAGGAGTAAGCAACTCCGAACTGCCATAAAGCGGCAGCACGTCTCGTGCTTGAGCGGCAGCGCGTTGAAAGGCAAGTCCCTGGTTTTTGAGCTGAAATACCTGGGGAACGACTGCGTGGAGCGTTTTGTGCTCAAGATGAATGGCGATCATTCGGACAACGAACAAAATGGCCGCAATGAGGCCAACGGCGATAACGCCGGAAAGCAAATGCGGTGTACCTGCCCTAGTGGACCCCATAACGTCGGCAAATTATGCCCAGGATTAAAAGCCCCGCAACGTGAGTCAAAGTATTAGGATCGTGTAGGACACTACCCTACAGCGAGGCATTGACAAAGCATCGAACAATCGTGCATTAAGGCATCGCTTTGATCAACTCCGGGGGACACGGCCGTGAAAGAAATCATCAATGGCGCGGTTGTAATAGATCCAGCCTTTCGCGGTGAGGTGACTCTGCTGACGGTAAAGAAAATCCGGGTCTTCATCATGCTCCTCAAATTCAACTAACGCAAAATGGTATCGTTGCACGAGCGCGCGAAGCTTCACGTAATAAGTTTCGCGAGCCGAACGCGACATCCCCTTCTGGTCGTAAAAGTCGCCGGCGAGTGGCATACTAAGCAGCAGTGGGCGAGCGTGAACCCTTGTGAGCGTGCGCAAGAGCAATTCCAAATCGGTCCAGCCCGGAGAGGCATTTATGCGGTCCTGAAGTTCCACGTCACGGCGACCAGGGGTTATTTCTTCGTCCCGACTCGAAGCCTTTGTCACCTTGCCTGCATCGGTGGTCTTGGTTCCGCTTACGCTTGCAATAAGCTTCGGCCAATCGGGCAGCTCTGGATGGCACTGCGGAGCAGGCTTGATCTTATGCCGAATGTGATTGAACGCCGAAAAATGATCCTGCGACTCCAGTATAGTAGTTTCTACTTTTCCCAGCGGCCAGAGCGCGCAGAAAACGACGCGGTCGAGCCAACGGCCAGAAGCGAGCCGCCTTAACACGAATTCAAGGAATGGGCTATTTTCGAGTGTGGTCGGGCACTTCAGCATGCGTGAAGCGATGTCCCGCTTCAGCTCGAAGTCGAGCGCGGTCCCGAATGCCATTTCGCTCGCTGCCATCAGCGAAAAATTTCCCCTGTAGCCGTCCCATCTGGGGTTGGGCGTTAAAAACCAGCCAGGCGAAAGCGAGAAAGCAAGCTTTTTGGCGCGCAAGTCGGAACCGAGCGCGGCAACTTTTTGCAACATGATCAGTGAGTTCGCGCCTCCAGCGCCGACGGGCGAAACTTGGAACCCCGTTGGCGCAGTGCGGAAAAAAATACTCGCCCTCTCTGGAAGCGGAGGTATTACCAACTCTGAGCTGCCGTAAAGCGGCAATACGCTTCGAGCATGCGCAGCTGCACGCTGAAATGCCAGGCCCTGGTTTTTAAGCGCAAACAACTCGGGCGCGCTCGAGCGAATGGTCGTGTGCTCGAGATGAACCGCTACCATTTCTGCGCTGAGCAAAACGGCTGCCACCAAGCCGGAAGCGATCAGTCCCGAAAACAAATGTGGCATGCCTTGCCTGGTATGGGCACGTGCCATGATACCGCGAAGCTATTCCCGCGACCTGGCGCTGCAATTGAATTTCCTGTAGGGCGGTAGCTCTACGATCGTGAGAACGGTTTCGCAGGCAACCACGGACGGTGCCACAGGGCCGCATTGGCCATCTGGTTTTATTTGCATT
>QHOM01000304.1 GCA_003218785.1 Verrucomicrobiota bacterium | reverse complement strand
TCTGAGGAAAAGGAGTCATCAAAGGATGACTTTGACAAGAACGACCTTTTGATTCTCAAAGAGCTGATGAAGGATGCTCGAAAGAAGCTCTCCGAGCTCTCCCAGCTAATCGGAATGACGCTTCCCGCAGCCAAGTACCGTTTCGACAACCTGGCCCGGCGAGGATTCCTTCAAGACTACGTTATCCAAGTCCTACCATACCCGCCGGAGATATCGGACCTCTACGAGGTCCGGCTAGACTTCGGGGAACACAAAGCGATGATCGCAAAGGAGAACTTCTTCAAACGTCTACCGTTCGTCTTGAACTATTCAAGAATCAAGGGGACCAACTCGATAACCCTCAGAGTCTACCTCCCTAGAACGGAGGTCAACAATCTCTTGACAATGCTATCGGCTCTCGTCAGGGGAGGTGCGATAGATCGGTTCTCCTACATGTTGCTCGATCCTATGACGATTCAGTCTCAGACCTTCCACTACAAGGCCTTCGACGACAAGTCGGGATGGCGTTATGACAACCACGAATACCTAGCTGCACTCCGCAAGCTTGTATCGTCCTTCGACAAGGCGGAACCTCCCGCAGTTACCTTCCAGCCGTCGAAGGGCCTACCTGTCAGTATGATGTAGCCGAATTCTAATCCGGACCGGTTTGTTGCTGAGGCTTGTTCAGCGCTAGCACACCTACTGAAAGCTCGGGACCGGCGCGGTTTGGAAGATTACCCGCATACCATTCTCCCTATCGAATGCAGATGACACTTTCCTAAGGTCTTCAAAATATTCCAAGTTGTCGTAGTGCCATCCAGTGCTATCTTCGTAGAACTTGTACGCGAAGGTCTGCGTTCTGATAGTCATCGGGTCGAGCAAGACGTAAGTGAATCCTGCAAGGACTCCTCTCCGCGTTAGCGCGGAGAACATCGTGAGTAGATTGTTCATCTGGGTTCGGGGAAGATAGATTCTGACGGCAATGGAATTGGCACCCTCCACCCGGGAAAGAGTCAAGACCATTGGAAGACTGCTCAATACCTTCTCGCCAAGGGCCAAGCCTTCCCGCGTCTGGAAATCCAGGACCATCTCATAGAGGTCGGAGATTTCAGGAGCGAAAGGCAACATGTCGATGACGTATTCGCGTATGAACCCAGATTTCGCGAGATTGTCGAAACGATACTTGACTGCCGGGACTGTCATACCTAACAAGTGCGCTAGTTCAGTCAGTTTTGTTCGGCCGTCCTTGATCAACTCCTTGAGAATGATCAGGTCTTTCCATCTCGGCTAATCGAATGTCCAGGTTTTCTTCCTGGTGTCGTAATAGCTAAAGTCTGGGAGTGGCGACCCTGCTTCTTCTAGCCATAGGAGCCGGTATCCCGTTGCGATTCCTGAAGCGACGATCCTCTCAAGGTATTGTTCAAAATCCCAGCGTTTCTCAAGAGGAATCGCGTGAGTCGAGTAATATCCGTTGCATTCCCCCATGCACCTGATGAGTCTCAACCAGTAGCCAGGGACTCGGAGTGCTTCAGGAGCAAGAAGTTCCTTGCCTGGCTTTGTTGTGAGGAAGACCATGGCTCTTACCAGTCCTAGTTTCGCGTAGTTGGGGTGGACCCAGGTTCGGAGCAGTCCTTCTTTTTCGAGTTTGGAGACTCTCGCGTGGACTGTCGGTCGAGGAATGTTTGTCTTGTTAGCAATGAGTTGGAGGTTTCTAAGGCCATATTTTCTCATCGCCATGATAATCTTGACGTTCTGGTTGTCCAAGAAGGAGACGAAGCGATTGATCTTCTCGAAGTATTCTTCTGGGGCGATATGGCTCAAATATGGTCCGAAGAAGACGTGGGGCAGTCGGAACTTTTCAAGGTTTTGCGGGAGGCTGAGGTTTCGAGGTTTGCATTAGTATTGAGCTCGCACTTTGCAGTGGATATGGCTGGCTGGCCGCCTTTCTCGGAGGAGATCATGGGCTCGCTGAGCAGGTCGATTCTGACACTCAAGACTCCTAAAGGTCCTTTAGGTGCACGGTTTTGAGCTTTGGCTGAGAGAGTAGAAACGTTTGTCTAGGTTCGCGGAATACTGTTAAGGGCTTAGTCGATTCCTGTCTCTTGGAAACATCGTAGTTTCCCTAATGTTTTCTCTACCAGTCATTTTCATGGTCAACCTCTCCAGACCAATGGACCAACCGGCGTGGGGCGGAGCGCCATATCTGAAAGAGTCGATGTAGAACTTGAAGTTCTCAGGATTCAGTCCCTTGGACTTGAGCTGTTGAATAAGAAGGGCCGGCACGTGTATGCGTTGGGTTCCAGACGCGATCTCTAACCCTCGATAGATCATGTCAAAAGCCCTAGAGGTCGTACCGTCTTGGTTAGGCATCGCGTAGAATGCTTTCTGTTCTGAGGGCCAACCAACGATGAAGAATGCCTCCTCCTTCAGAAGCTGCCAGAGTCTCTTCTCCTGTGTCTTGGAGAAGTCATTTCCAACCTTGATGTCTTCGCCATTTTCGCGTAGGAGTTCGATCGCATCTCTGTATTGCACTCGCTTGAGTGGCAGGTGCAATGGTTCGAGTTTCTGACGGATTTTCTCCAGCTCTTCATTACATGACAGTGCAATCTTCTTGATGCAGTCGGCAAGAAATTCCTCAAGTACCTTCATCACGTCTTCGTCTGTTGAGAATGCTTGTTCGATGTCCATCTGTCGGACTTCGTTTAGATGGGTTGGTTGTTCGAATTTTTCCGCTCTGAATACCGGTAGAACAGTGTATACTTTCTCGAAGGATATGGCGCACATTTGCTTGTAGAGTTGTGGTGACTGGGCTAGGTAGGCGTCTTTTTCGAAATATTTGAGCGAGAAGAGTTCGGCTCCACCTTCGCTCGCCGAAGCTATGATTACCGGTGGTTGTATCTCCACGTATTGTCGGGCGGCGAAGAAT
>QHOM01000303.1 GCA_003218785.1 Verrucomicrobiota bacterium | reverse complement strand
GTTGGTTCCGAGCGCAAGGGCGCACCAGGACACTAACACCGTCGCCAGAATCAGTGCCCCTTCGGCGAGCGCGCTGATGACGCTAATTTGTTTTTTCTTGGTGCTCATATTCATGTCGATTACTCCTATCTCTTGTTTGAGGGTTCCGTTTGCCTTTGCAGTTCCCTTCTTGAAAATTAACTCTTCTTTTTGTCATTAACTGCGCGGCGCAGGATTGAAATCTCAATCACTGAATTTAGCGTTGATATCAGATCTGATTGACAAGTCAATCATTTTCATTCTTTTTGTCCAGCCGCTTGGTTACGCCCCCCGCTTTTCTCCGTAAGAGTTGTTCTTTTTTCCCGTTGCGAGTCGTACTTCGCATGCGGCTTGACCGTGCCCTTTACCGGTCTCGGCAAAACCCGATGCGCTCCCGGAGCGGAAGCAATGGTCTTATGGTTCGCAACGAAAATCCGCTCCGCCGATGAGGAAAGCGATTCCTGTTCGGCACAGGGTCCGCGCCGCCAGATGAGACAATTCTAAAGCGAATCTAGAAAAGTCATTATCCGGGCTTTTCGGTGTCAGTCAGCGCGCTGAACGCGGCAGTCACATTCGGGCCCTGCCGGCATGGCCCTCGCGGCTCATTCTTTTCTATCTAGCCGCTCGGGCACGGCGAAAGCGAAGGTCTTTGGCCCCGCTTGTTTTCCCCGCACGAGTTTTTGTTTTTTTCCCGTTGCGAGTCGATTGCAGGTCGAACTCACGATGGTCGTGAAATTCGGCGACTTGCTTTTTATTCCGCCGAGTTTTAACGCTGCCGCGATGCCGGATACGTGCATGAATTCGCCGGGCGTACGAGATAAAAAATCGACAATCGCGTTCGCAACGCTCATCTTCGTGTATCTCCCGGTGCTCGCAGCTGTCGGCCCGTCTTCCGCGAGCATTTCCAGCACTCTGTCGATGGCCTCTACCTTTTGTTTGAGGGCTCCGATCTGCCGTTGCAATTCCGACTTCTTAAAAATTAATTCTTCTTTTGTCACCGCCTGGGAGGATTGAAACGTCAATCACTAAATTGGCGTCTGTTTTGAAACGGTATCAGTCTCTCTCAATATATCAACCATTTTGTGAGTTTCTCGGAATCCAGCGGGATTTGTGCCGACGGCGACAAACGGGGCTCGTTTTTTCTGTCTCGCCCTGCGTCCGCTGGTCTTGTTTTAGCGGGGGAGTTTTATCCCGTGGCGAGTCGTCGCGCGATGCGGCCAACATAAAAGAGTTGACGATCCCAATCTTGGGGGCGCCAGATATTGGAAGGTCAATGGCTAAACTGGCGTAGCGCTGTTTGCGGGTGCTATCGGTCTTGTTTGACCAGCGAATCAGTTTTTCTGAAGGTGTCCTCAGTCCATCGGAATGGCCGCCGTTACACAACGAACACACTTCCGCACGTTTTTCCGGGTGGCGACAAGGAAAAGACTTCTCGTGGAACTTGGGCGAGGGCTTTTCCCGGGATCGCAAGCAGCCCGGCAACGCAAAGCAGCACGCCGAGTAAAGCCGGCATTCTGAAAGGTCGCGTTCCAGCTTGTTTCCGATATTCCATAAGCGTGGCGTCACGTATCAGCTAATCCGCGATCGTAAAATCAAGTCCTGCTCCTTACGGAAGCCCGGCGCGCAAACGGGCGTCCGACTCATACATTTCGCCAGCGTGCGGAAGTTTTGGAGTCGACTCCCAAATGAAAACGCTGCAGAACCATCCGCTTCCGCGATCCGTGCGCGATTTGCTCGCGTCCCCGCCGCGGCGTGGTGATGGATTAAACAGCTGGCTCTACCGCGCCCGCGCGAGTGCTGCATCCCTACCGCTCGGAGGTAGAGATCGTGCGTTTACTGGCGGCAGAGCAAACGGCGAGGCCCGTAAAGCGCGGCGAAGTCGAATGCGCGGTTGCGAATAGCGCGGCGACGGCATAGCACCTGGTCAGTGTGTAAGACCAGGCCCCGCTTCGGCATGGCTGCGTGTAAATGCGATTGGAGGCGGCGAACGTCGCGGTATCCCCGGATGAATTGGGAACGGAGGGCCCGCGTCCGGAAGCGTGGGAGCAAAAGAAGGTCTCCACCAAGGGGCAGAGCGATGTGCGTCCAATTTTTCATAAGTTTTCCCGAGTCTATTTTACGTTTTGACCCGCGGCCCAACAGGTCCTTGTCCGATTTGGTTAGTCACTCGGCGCCGCCGCGAAAAAGCAATTTTAAATTAAAGAGAATTCAGAAAATCCATTATCTGGGCTTTCTGGAAGTCACCCAACGCGTTGAACGCGTCCCTCACACTCGCGGCTTGCCCCCATGGCGCTCTGAATGCACTCGTCCGCGGTAAATGATAGACCGTCGTGCATCAAAGCGGTGTCGTGTGAATTTGAGTCGCTGTGGATGCGTATTCGGGTTCCTCTGCGGGACGGTATCCAATCATCCCCACCCGCGCGAAACATAATCCGCAGATCGATCGAGCGCGGAATTAGCGACAACGAGACTGACAAAATCTTGCCAGGAAGCTGGCTGCGGATTCTTGAAGTGTTGCTCTAACCAGAGAGGGCGCGATCTCCTACCACGCCGACGACGGACGGCTCGGAGAGGCGACCCTACCATTCTAAATAATAGGCAGCGCCGGAAATTTTCGTCCGAGCACAACTTGGCTCGGGGCGCGCAGCCATTTGTCGAGCACAGTGCCGTAAACGCTACGGAAGTCAGTGTTGAATTTCAGATCGCCGTAATCCAAGTCGGACAGGCTCGGGTATTTCCCGAATAATCCCGGCTTCACCGCACCCCCGACGATAAACATCGGCGCAGCCGCGCCGTGATCGGTGCCGCCATTTGCATTCTCCACCAAGCGCCGTCCGAATTCGCTGAACGTGATCAACAGCACACGATCGAAGTTGCCTTGTTGTTTGAGATCGGTCGCGAAGGCGCTCAGCGCATCGTTCAATTCGCCCATCAACCGTGCGTGCGCGTTCACCTGGCCGGCGTGCGTGTCGAATCCGCCCTGGCTCACGTAGTAAACTCGCGTTGGCAACCCCCCGGCGATCATGCGCGCAATCATGCTCAGGCTCGCTGCGAGACGCCCCTGAGGATAGGGAACGTTCGATTCATATTTGCGTGCGATGGCGAGAATTTTGTCCGAACTCAATTGCGCATCGAGCGCGGTCCGTTGCAGAAAATCGATTGTACTCAGATCAGTCTTCGATTTGCCAGGAATCGCGGCAATCGAACCACCTTCCGACGCGGCCAGCAGCGCCTCTTCGTCGCCGGCCGATCCATTGAGCTGCCGGAAGAAAGATTCCTCAGCGCTCATCCGCCCTTCGATTTTTTCTGATGGCCTCCAGCGGAACTGCTCCGGCTCCGAAAACGTAATGCCAGTTGGAGTCTTCGCTGCAAAGGCCTGCGGCATTTCCTCACCGATCGCGACGCCGACTGTCGGATCGGCGCCGGCGCAACAATTATCGAAATAGCGTCCAAGCCAGCCTTCGCTTTCATTTCGGTCCGCGTCCGAAGCGGTTTGCCAGATTTCTGTCGAACGGAAATGCGATCGGTTCGGGTTGGGATAACCAACTCCTTGCACGACGCTCAAGTGACCTTCGTCGAAGAGCGCTTTCAATCCGGTAAGCTTGCCGTTCAATCCCGCGTAAGAATTGAGCTTCAGAACTTTGTCTGCGGGCAGGCCAAGCTTCGGCCGTGAACGGTAATAAATGTCATCGGCATACGGAACCACCATGTTGAGTCCATCATTGCCGCCCGCCATCTGCAAAACGACGAGAATGGTACCATCCTTCCCGGTGGCGATCTGAGTGAGCGCGTCGGCGGCCATCGCATCGAGCGCGAAAAAAGTCTTCTCGAGAAAAACCGGCAACGTCCAGGAAGCGGCGGCTCCCAACATCGATGTGCGAAGAAATTGCCGGCGTGTGTGCATTGTTTGTTTCATAGATCGTTTAGGTGAGTTGGAACTGCGGCGTGCTCATCATAAGATGCAGCAAACCGCGCATGGTTTCGTCGCCAGTATCGGGGTTTCGCGCCTCGAGGTAGTGAACAAAAGCGTCTGCTTCTTTCGCGGCTGCCTTGGCTTGAAAGAAGCGATTGCCCAAGTGCGCCACAAGTTCCTGCGGCTTTTTTCGGAGTTCCGCTGGAATTAATTTCGAAACATCGATTGGATCGCGCCGCATGTCCGCGCCCAGGGCCAAGCCTCGCCGAAATCCTAAATCCGGGCCCTTTTCTTTCACCGGATCAGGTGCCGACAGCATCTCGTCGCCGTTGATCAAATAATTCGAGAAATTGTAACGAAAAAGAAGCGTGGACGTGTTAATCCAAGCCCTGCCGCCGTCCCAGCCCTTCACGCTTGGCGGCGCGAAGAGAATTTGGCCCATCTGTCGCATCGAGTTTTGCGCGATACTCGGCGATGGCAACGGCGTCTCAAGTAGCTTTGCAGTTTGGACTAGAAACTGCACCGGACTCTTGATTTGACTTCGTATCACCCGATCGGAATAGAAGTCAGCGGAACTAAGAATTTCGCGCAAGACGGGCCGAATTTCGTAGTCGTGCGCGCGCAGGCGACTCGCCACCGCGTCGACTGTCTCGGGCGACGGATCGTCCTCGACGAAATAGCGCCAGATTTTTCGCCCGATGAACTGCGCGCAGGTCGGCTTCTTCATTAACGTGTCGATGATGTCGTCTCCATCCAGCGGCCCGCTTCGGTCCATGAACGTTTTCGAGCTCGCGTCGTGCTGGAAAGGCGCAAACCGAAATTGCTGCGTCCTCAAGTTGACGCGATAACCAGTAAACGCTCGCGCTGACTCGCGGATGTCCTGCTCGGTGTAATTGCCGATCCCGACCGTGAAAAGTTCCATTAACTCGCGCGCCCAATTCTCGTTTGGGTGTTCCTCCTGGCTTTTTTGAAGATCGAGATAAATCATCATCGCGGGATCGCGTGACATTTCTTTCGTCAGCGTGGTGAAGTTGCCGAGCGCATTTCGCCGTAGCGTGTCGTTCTGCAACCACATCCAGTAACCGTCCCTGACTTTCTGCACGCTGGTTGCGAAATGGCCGTGCCAGAAAAGCGTCATTTTTTCCACCAGCGGCGCGGGCGATGTCAGCATTCGTTCGAGCCACCAACGTCGAAGATCGAGAATATTTTCGCCCTCCATATCATGGAACTCGCGCTTTCTTTCTTTCCGTTCCTTGGGAGAGATTTTCTTTGACCGCATTTCCATGCGGATTTTACCGATCTTGCGAGGATGCGCCCATGCGGGTGGCGGGACATTGGCGAAATCATCGCTTGCATCGACCAGATCGTGGACCGTCGCCTCCAGGCCCTTTCCGTATGCCGCTTCGATTTCGGTGGGCGTGCCTCCGAACCCGGCACGGTTCAAGAGATGCGCGGCGGTCTCGTAGTTCCACTGCTGGGGCGATAAGGGAGTGAACATCGGTGCCTCAACGAAATTCTAAAACTAAGCTTGCAATATTATGACAGGCCGAAAGCTCTTCCAGTTACAACTGAAAATCAAAAAATCTCTGCCGCGAGTTCCGCCTGTGGGTTTGGTGTCGTAGCTCGCGCGAGCAGGTTCTCCGCCAAGCAGCTCCCAACTCGATCTACGCTCCTGCCGAAACGTGACTAGCACTGCGTTCGTGCGCTCATCAACATCTTCGGTGATCTCCACGATCGCGGCTCCTGCGTAAGACCGCCCCAATATCTTGCAGGCTGCGAGCCAGGATTCATCTTGGTGATTGGCGCCCGCAGGAGCAAAGATTCCCGGAAATTCGAGCTTGACACTCGCCTGCGTAAGTGAGACTCTGCAGCTTGCGCCAAGTTCCGTTAGGTGGCCCCAGCCAAGTACCCGACCCTCTTCGCGCAGGGAAACCGCGAACGACAGGGTTGCTCGCATAACTTGAGGTAGTGGCTATGAGAATCAGACAAAGTTCCTTACAGTTCGCGCCGGCGCAGCGAAAACGGAGAGTGACGCCGTCCAGGTCAACGCCGGGAGGCTTCAACAAGCTGCGCATTATTAGCAAAGCTCTTCTGGCTTTGCTACTCATCGTTTGCTCTTTTGCTTCCTCGGCTTTGGCGCACTCCTTGTTTGTGGTCACGAGATTGTCCGACGCCGTGGCTGTGATCGACGATTCGACCGACCAGATCATCACGAGAATCCCGGTCGGCAACGGGCCGGTTCGTATCACTATGTCACCGGATCGGCTCAAGGCCTACGTTTCCAACGGGGCAGCCGGAAC
>QHOM01000205.1 GCA_003218785.1 Verrucomicrobiota bacterium | reverse complement strand
CATTCGAACGGAAACGGCTTGGCGTTAGTGGCGCGGAAACGAAGAATCTGAAATTCGTCGAACGTAGAACGAGCTTTCTCGTTGAGGCGTTGCTCGGCTTGAGCGGCTTCCTGAACCGGATGCTTGTATTTCTTGCCGTCAGTCGGCCAACGCTTCCGTCCTTCGAAGGAAACGTATTGCTCAGCAAAGTTAATTCCGATGAAGGCGACGCAAATCGGATTTCCGCCTCCGCGTTTGAACTGAGTGACTTGATTAATCAGATCACTGATCACGCGATCGATCTGTTTGATCATTGCTTTCGCGAGAATTTTCGTTTCGGCGCCGATCTCGATCGTCGCCACTGGCCCTCGTGCGACTAGCATTCCTTTCTCCGTGACTGCGACAGCAGCAGGAACCAGTTCGCCAAACGTGCCGTCTCCGCGTCGTGCCGGTTTTCCCGTCATCACATTTCGCATGTTCACAACGCGCTCGTGATGTTGGACCCGCTCGACGAGTTTCACGGACTTATTCATGGTGACGAGATCTTCGTAAAGGTGCGAGGCCACGAGATCGCCCAGATTCGATTTGCGATGCAGGTACGGTTTGCCTTCAAACAAACCGCGGAACGTTCGCAGCAATGCGTACTTCTCGACGCTCATCGCTCGACTCGGAGAGTCGAATGACTGGCGCCAAATGTCCGCGGCATCGCGGTTGCTAGACGAAGTCGCTGCTCCGCAATTTTCAGATAAGCCGGTTCGATTTCATTCCCGATGCTATTTCGTCCGGTGGCAACGGCAGCGAGATTTGTCGTCCCGGTCCCGATAAATGGGTCGAGAATCGTGTCACCGGCAAAGGAGAAAAGCTTGATTAGTCGCTCAGCGAGATTCTGCGGATATGGCGCAGGATGACCGCGCCTCGTCGATTCGCCTTTGATGTCGAACCACGCTGACCGCAGCCATGATTTCATTTCCTCCTTCGTCAACATCGAGAGAGCTTTTTGCATCGGAGTAGGCGACCGGTATTCGCCGCCCTTTCGCAGCAATAGAATGTATTCGACATCGTTCTTGATGATCGCGCCTGGTTGATATGGTTTCCCATAGAATCCGGCTCCATTGCCTTTCGCTTCAGTCACTCCGTTGGCGATCTTGAACCAGAGGATCGGAGTCAACACATCCAGCCCGATCGACCGCGCTCGCACCATAATGTCGGCGTGCAGCGGCATCACACGATGACGGCCTTGCCGTCTCGGTATGCAAACGTCGCCGATGACGCAGCAGATGCGGCCGCCGGGCGCGAGCGCGCGCGCACACTCCCGCCACACGTTGTCGAGCTCGTCTAAAAACGTGTTGTAGTCCTCGATCTCACCGAGCTGCCGCTCATTGTCCTCGTATTTTTTCAGTGTCCAGTACGGTGGTGACGTGACCACGAGGTGGACGCTCTCGTTTGCAATCCAGGACAAATCACGACCATCACCGAGTTGCAGTCGGTGGGTTGTTTTGTCGAAAGGTTCCGGCCACGGATGTGCGCGGTAGTACGCGTTTGCGCTTAAGAGCTTGTTTATCGCGCCACGCTCGTTGTCCGAGAAATCAATTGTTCCGGTGGCCGGATCAAATGTTTCGGGAGCAATTGCGTGCGCAGCTCGCTTATCTTTCGGCCTATGATGCCGAAATCGGCTTATCGCCCCGTTTCCTGGTTTTTTGACGAGATAGAGCTGCTCGTCTTCTTTAACAACGCTCGCATGCCGATCTTTAGCACGCCGCGACACAGGATTCCATGAGAAATCGGCTCCCGCGGAGAATCGTAATCCTCTGTCACCGATTGCCGGCCATCACGGGCTACGTCACATTGATATTCTTGCGCGCTCTTGTTGGGCCCGCCTTATCCTTCGCGTTTGCGGCCGATTTCTTCGAGCAGCTCGATCTGGATCTGCTGAATTTCGAAAAGCCGATTGTATTGCCTCCGCAAGAGGTGATCGATCTTTTCGTGCAGGTGCCGGATCTCGAGCTCGGCCTTCAAGTTGACTTTGTAATCGTTTTCGGCTCGCAAACGATCGCGCGCCTCGGCGCGATTTTGACTCATCATGATAATCGGCGCCTGAATCGCCGCGAGACATGAGAGGATCAGGTTCAGCAAAATGAATGGATACGGATCGAACGAGCGGTTCAGCAGGATAATAGCGTTTAGGATAATCCACCCGAACAGCACCGCGCCAAAGAGGATGATGAATCGCCAGCTACCTCCAAACGACGCTATGTGATCGGACAATCTTTCGCCAAAAGTGAGCTTCTTCTCGAATTGTTTGCTGATGTCGCTGGAGAGAATCTCGTGCTCCTGCAAGCTTTCGATGACTTCTTGATCGAGTGCGGAAAGTTCGCCGATCTCGTCCTGCAACACTTCCTTCACGTAATTTTTGCGGAATTCGCCCAGATCATCGAAGCAGACAAAACCTTTATCGTCCCACTCGGGCACGCGTTTCTTGATAAACTCAACCAGCGACGGCCGGATTAGTTCGGCGATCGTGCCCTCATGCGGCGACTTTGTTTTTTTGCAGATCTGACAACTGAGTGTGGCGGGTGCGGTTTTATTCATCGGATGTGATCTGGAAAGTAGAACAACCGTGGTTGATTTGTCGATCTTGGCGCGCGATTACAACGTCTTCAAAAAATCAAAGTGCGCATCCGCGGCTTCCAGTTCCACGTCGTGATAACGAGCGCACGCTGTAATGAGGAGGTCGCTTGCTGGCGCGCGTTTGCCTGCCTTGCGGCAGCGGTCGGCCAGCTCGCAAGCGCTCTGCCAGATTCCATCGTTGATAGCCAATTCGGGAATCCGTTGCTCCAAGTCTTTGAGCATTTGACGCTCCGGATCCGCACCGACACCGGCCCATAATTCGAGCCGAACTGCTGCGCACCAGACTGCCTGGCCCGAAGTGACAAGAATGCGAACGCGCTCGCGCGCGGTTTCGTCGCCATGCCGCCGAAGCGCATGAACCCAAGAGGAGCTATCGACCATTTTCATTTCCCTTTTCTAGGAAAACGAATGGTCTTCGATGCTTTGGTCCAGCTCTTCCAATCCTCCTCTTCCATCGCCTCGATCTCCTCGTTGGTCATCAGTGACTCGAATTTGCCGAAGTATTTCACTAACTCTGCCTGACTATGGCGGCGGTTCATTTCTTCGAGCGCTTTAACGATGGCCTCGCGTTTGGTCTTGGCTTTGGTGTGCCGCATCGCATCGCGCAGCGTTTTATCGGGAATATTCACCGTCGTTTTCATGCAGACATTTTCGCTAAGATTGGAATCCTTGTCAATGTGATAAAACGGAAATAAGTATTCCGATTTTATAGAAATGGAATCCATCATTCTTTTTAGTCGATATGAATCGATGCTATCCCGGTGTGCGTTGCAGCGTCTATTGACGGGAGATAATGCCTGTCCGGCTTGGACCGGTTACGCTGCCGTGGCGAAGTTACCTCTTCAACGGAAATTTTCCAGTTGCAGGTAGGGCGGTTGACTCGTTCGGCCCAACTCATTCGTCACTTCGGGCTTCCCGTCCATGTCGCTCGACTCCGTCGGCTCCATTTACCTAATCGCCCCTACTGGATCCTAGCGTTGCAGTAGAAGTATTTTTGTAGAAAGCGCAATTAAATGCTTGCAGCGGTCAGGGTTAATTTGTCAGGCTCGGCCTGACGTGAAATCACGCGCGACAGCTCGGGCGGGCACAGAACCATGCCGGGTCGTGGTCGTTGGAGACACTTGTGTTAGCGAACAGGGGATGGCCACCATCGTCGGACGCGATAAGAGATATCGCGTTTGCGGCGGCGCACATGGTTTCTATGACGCGGGCGAACTGATCCGAAAACATCAGCCGGACGTTCTGCTAATCGAGCCATTCCTGGAAGATCGTGACGGCATTCGCTGGATCAAAGATCTCGCCACCGAGTTTCCGCGAATTCGTGTCTTGATTGTGTCCCGGCAATCCGAACGGATTTATGCGGAGCGCGCCCTACAAGCTGGCGCGGCCGGTTACTGGATGAAAAATGGATCAGCGGAGGAACTGTTGCGCGCACTTGAAACTGTCGCCGCGGGTGGAATCTATGTTAGTCCGGCAATCAATGCGATGGCCGTCCAGAAGTTTGCCCGTAATCGGGGGCACTTTCCCCAGGGGCTGGACCTCTTGGGCGATCGCGAGTTGGCAGTATTTTCCCTGATTGCCGCGGAACAAGGCGTCGGCCACATCGCGAAAGAGCTTGGTATCAGTCGCAAAACTGTGGAGAGCCATTCTGAGCACATCAAATTGAAGCTCGGCTATGTCAACGCCGAAGAACTCAAGCGCGGCGCGCGCGAGTTGATAGGCACGGCCTTACGCTCACCGCAGAGTCCCTCATAGCTATCGGGGACTCGGGTGCGCAGAAATCTGAGCTAAAGCACCTAGGGCGGCGCGGGCGACTTGTTAGGGACAGGTCAAGGCCAGCCGCGCCGAATCTCTTATACGTCAATCGGGGATTTCCCCCATGCCAAAAATAGGGGCTCTTCCCGATAGGCAGCAGGTCACCGCGGACTTAGTATTCTTGATCAAACAGCGGACCAAAACGATTTTCCGATTTTCGGAAGATTTTTCAGAACTTCGGCCCGCAAATCCCGGAGAAGAATGATCAAAGGAAATAAACACGTGAAAACAAATATGAAAAAACAGAAGAACCAAGCAGTAACAATAATCACACTGACAACGCTCTTAAGCGCGCTTGCGTTAGTGTCAGCGGATGCGGCGCAGTGGAATGCGAGCGTGGGAGCGCAGAGTAACGACAAAGGATTCCAGGCTCTGGCGTTTCTTCCCAATGAAATCTGGATTCACGCGGGCGACCGCATCACGTGGACGTTCGACGCGGACGAGATCCATACCCTGACCTTTCTAATAGCCGACCAGCCGCGCCCATTTTTTGCTGATGGGTGTCCGGGATTTTCGATGGATCCAGCCACCTACGATGGTTCGACCTGCGTGACCACTCCGCCGATGGTGAGGGGACAGACCTTTACGGTCATCTTTCCGGCGGCCGGGAATTTCAAGCTCGTCTGCCTGGTTCATGAGAATATGGACGGAAGGATTCATGTCCTCGATCTTTCCGAGCCGCTTCCCCACGATCAGGCGTTTTATAACGAGCAAGCGGACAGTCAGCGCAACGAGTTGCTTTCCGATGCCCGTAATGATGCGCACGGGGCGCATGCGCTGCCTAACTCAAGCCACGGCGTCACTGCTGGCGCCGGAGAGGTCACGGCGAATGCCGGTGGCTCCAGGACCGTGTCGGCCCTGCGTTTTTCCCACGGCAGCATCAAAATCAGCGCCGGGCAAACGGTCGAATGGGATAACCAGGATCCGGTCACGCCGCATACCATTACCTTCGGGCCCGAACCGCCGGACCTCGTGGACCCTTCCCCTGACGTGACGGTCGATCCGGACGGGGCCCGGCACGCCATCATCGATTCCACTTCCGACAGCACTCACTCGGGGTTCATCGTCGCGGCGCCGCAAGAACGGCTTGGGCTCCCTCAGGCGCCCCTCGGCGTGACACGCTTCCGGGTCACTTTTCCGAATGCGGGGACTTTTCCTTACATCTGCGCGCTTCATGACGATCTGGGCATGACGGGTACGGTGATTGTTCACCATTAGATCGGTTGCGGGCGAGTGTGGAGACAAGGTATGTTTTAGAGAGTACCAAAGGGAACCCTCTTCCTAACGCCGGGCACGGGCGATGTGGTCCGAATCAATAAGTCAGGCACCCGGAAATCCTTGCCTCAGGACTCTTCCTTCCGACGGCCATGACCCTCGGTCCAGATGCCGCGCTTGACGTTTCGAAACGCCGACTTTGGCGCACCACCAAACGGGGCTCGGGCAGACTTAGAGAATCGCAGTGCCGTAGCCGCCGAGCCGGTCAAACTGAGCGACACTGCCAGCAGCAAGCTCGAGCGGCTTCTATGCACATTGAGCGTTCACCGTCTTATTAATGCGCGCGATTGAGACGGTGCTGGCGGGCGAGATCTATGCCAGTCAAGCGATCACTTCCCTCGCGATGCGGAAATTTGCTGGTGATCGCAACCTTCCAACCGGCCTCGATGTCCTGAGCGATCGCGAGATGGCGGTATTTAGTCTCATTGCTGCGGAACAAGGTACCGGCCGGATTGCGCATAGCGGGCGGCCCCTTACCCAACCCAGTAGGCGTCGTGGACTGCGAAACCCTGAGTGCCTCAGGCGCTGTCCTCAGCTCGGCAAGCGAATTTTCTCTCCTGGGGTTGCCAATTTTCCGGCCAAGACCTTTACGCTCAACGGCCTAAACGGCCCACGTATTGCGGCCGCGCGTTGGGATTGGATTCCAATGGCTTCGGCACCGCCGCGTTTTCAGCGATAGTTTCGGACGACGTCAAGTCTTCACTGAACGTTATCCGCACGCTGCTCAACAAGCGGCTATGCTGTGATTTTTTCGAAACTTCGCCCTCCAAATCCCGGTTATATTAGTGAGCCCTAGAACAAATCTTTTACTGCAGCAGCTCCGATGGACTCTGAGTCTTGTCGAAACGGACGGCCTATCAGAAAAAGAGTACTTTTCCCTTTGCTACTCATTGTTTTCGCTTTTGGCTCCTCGGCCCTGGCGCGAACGGTTCCCCCGAATATCATCGTCATTTTGGCGGACGATTTGGGTTACGGAGACGTCGGTTTCAACGGGTGCCAGGATATCCCAACATCAAACATCGATTCCCTGGCCGCCAATGGAGTGCGGTGCTCGAACGCGTACGCCACCCACCCATTTTGCGGTCCCTCGCGGGCAGCTCTCCTTAGCGGTCGCTATCAACAACGATTTGGATTCGAAAACAACCCCGATGATGATGCGAATAATCCGCGACTAGGCATCCCATCAGACGAATTATTAATTCCGCAGCTGCTAGAGCCGAACGGTTATGTCTGCGGTGCAATCGGCAAATGGCATGTAGGTTACGCAACCAACCTCCATCCAATCGCCCGCGGCTTTGATTCGTTTTACGGTTTCCTGTCAGCGCAGTCGGATTATTTTAACCCCACTCAACTTCTACGGGATAGACGCACGTCGTCGAGACTGAATATCTCACAGATGGATTCTCGCGCGAGGCAGAGTCGTTTATCAATACTCACGCCACCCAACCGTTTCTCCTCTACCTAGCGTACAGCGCACCGCACGTCCCTTACGAGGCGACTCAGAATTATCTGGATAGGGTGGCTTACATCACAGACGCCACCCGCCGGGTCTTGGCGGCGATGATCGTTGCACTCGACGATGGTGTGGGACGAGTGCTGCAGGCACTCCAGGCCCAAAACCTCTTAGAAAAGACCCTAATAATTTTCGTAAGTGATAATGGCGCACCAGATCAAAACGTTGTTAGCAACTATCCGCTACGCGGTTACAAGCTCGATACTCTTGAGGGGGGCATCCGGGTGCCCTTCGCTGTCCAATGGACTGGGGGGAGCAGTGGGGAGGAGTTTCCATCCGTCTGGGCGATTGGGGTCAATCGCCCCTACTTATTTCTGAGTTACCGCATCATCGCCCGACAGACCACGTTCGCCGAGCCAGGGGAAATGCCGTCGGATGTGCGCGACGCGTTTGAGTCCAAACGGTTCGATCGTTTTGCTTCGAATATGCGCGATGGCTTCCTCGACGGAATCGGTGGCGTAGATCAGGGTTAGATCGGAGGCGCTGATCGTTCCGCGCTGTGCCATCTTGTCGATGAAACCGACCAGCTCTTTCCAGTAATCGGTTCCCATGATCACGATCGGAAAGTTTTTGATCTTCCCGGTCTGAATCAGCGTCACTGCCTCAAACAACTCGTCGAGCGTGCCTGCGCCGCCGGGCATGACAACGAATGCGTAGGAATATTTAACCAGGAGCGCTTTGCGGACGAAGAAATAATGCATCCGCACACAGCGATCGAGATAAGCATTTGCCGCTTGCTCAGACGCGAGCTCAATATTGCAACCGACGGAGCGACCACCGACCTCTTTGGCGCCGCGGTTTGCTGCTTCCATGATTCCCGGTCCGCCGCCGGTCATGACAGTGAACCCGAGCCGCGCAATAGCCGCGCCCATTTTTCGAGCCAGCTCGTAATGCGGATCGTCGCGCTGAATGCGAGATGAGCCGAACACGGTCACGCATGGGCCGACGAAATGAAGCGTGCGAAATCCGCGCAGGAAATCGCGCATCACTCGCAAAAGAGTGATGAACTCGTCGAAGCGCGAGCGCGGGCCTTTGAGGAAGATCTCATCCGCGCGTGCTGAAGGCGCGGTCAGGGCTGAACTCGCCGCGGCGAGCGGTTCGATGACTGAGTCGTCGTTGTTTTGCACGAAAGCTTGATTAACCCCGAGAGCGAACAGGCGTAAAGCTAAACACGAGAATCTCCGTGTGCCGCCTGTAAGAGACTGTTGAAATACTGGAAGGGCCGCGCGTGGAAGCAGCAGGGTGGTTGGCAAGGAAGGCACTGTAGGGGCAGGCAGCCGTGCCGGCTGCGACGATTTAGATTCCGCAGGCGACACGCCTGCCACTACAGCGAGTGAGGCGCGAAGAATTTCGAGGTTGGGGTCAGCGGTCAAGCACATTGCGTAAGCGCTCGAGAAAAAGCACCTGTGCAGAATTGATCTTTTGCCGCGCAATTTCTTCCGGGAAAAATTCCGCGCGGTCAATCTCCGGAAATTTCGTAAGCTTACCAGAGCGCGGCGGCCATTGGATTTCGAACGTGTTCGATTTGAGTTTGAAGGACGCGGGCAAGTCACCTTGAAAAGCCCAGGCGTGAACAAGCTTGCGGCCCTTCTGTTTGATCGATCCGAGCGGAACCCAGTCCCCTGACGGTTGGATTCCCAGCTCTTCTTCAAATTCAATCTGAGCGCGCGTCAGGAGATCTTCTCCCGGAGCAGACTCGCCTTTTGGAATCGTCCAGGCGCCGTCGTCTTTTTTGGCAAAGAACGGCCCGCCCGGATGCACGAGCAACACTTCGAATTTGCCATTTTCGCGGCGGAACATGAGTAAGCCCGCGCTAACACGACCCCGGGAGGATTTTGAGCTCTGTTCCACAGCGTCGTTCTACTTCGATGGCATCAGCGACACTTACACAACGCGGAAATTTTTGAACCAAAAGAAATTCAGCGTCTGGTTGTCAAAATATGCGCCACTGCCGCCCGCCGCGATGCTAAGAAGCGGTGCCCAAGGCGGATATATCCAAGTCATCAGGCTTGTTGAGATTCCGGTAAAATCTTTGCTCTTTCTCAGGCACTCGAACGACGCGTAGCCTGCCCATTTTCACCAGTTGATTGGTTAACGTTTGCATCGAAAAATCGGCTCCCGAAAGCGTTGAGGCAAACACGTCGTAAGCCTCAGTTGGATAAACTGCTGCCACTGGCTCAGCTCGGCCGCCTATCATCGGAAGGATGCCACTACCTGGCTCTATTGCATTGCAGAGATAACGCAGATGGTCTTCACTCATAAAGGGCATGTCGATTGGCAGAACGAGCAAATGACTGCTTCGGATTCGTGCTAGCGTTGCGGTCAACCCGCTGAGCGGACCGCGTGACGGCGGCTTGTCAGGGACAAATTGCACGTCGGCCGGTCGCCAGGCGGGGTCGGCTCGTGCAGAAACAAAAATTTCCGCGGGTTCCAATTTACACAGGAGCTCGAGTTGAATTTGCCAGAGCGGTTTTCCCCGAAAGAGAAGCGTCGCTTTGTCTTTGCTCATTCGGCGCGATTCGCCGCCGGCGAGCAACATCGCGCTGATATTCATCCCGCGCCGGCCAGAATCCTCGCGGAGGAATGCAATTTTCCACTCGTCAACATCCTGGCGCGCAACCCACCGCGCCCTTTGAGAAATTCTTCCGCGCCCGGGGCAATAGCCTGATCCATCCAAAAGCAAGGGCGGCATTCCTGCGTTCCGTGAAAATGAACGCCCTGAATTTCAAAGTCCTGGCCGATCAGTTCATTAAGATCGACATCGCGCATCATGACATTGCGACGGACTAACGCAGGCGAGCAATCGTGTAACTCGAGTCTGCTGCAGAGTTTGTCAAAAACTTCGAGCGAGAAAAATGTGATTTGTCCTTTGTAGTCATCCTTAAAATCGAAATAGCGATCCCCGCGAATACCACGACCAGCCACGCATTCGATCATCGGCACTTCAATTGCGGGATGCGTGTCCGGTTCGCGACCGTAATGCCCCACAAAATTGTGGCCAGGCGAGATGTAAAGGTGACAAATTTTCATCAAGGCAACGATACCACCGGCCGCTAGTCGTCGCGAGGTAACTTCTGAATTCCCACCGCCATCAGGGCCACGTTCGGCGTGCACATGGTCATCGTTCCGGCGTTGAATTGATAGAGCGTGCGGCCCGTCATTAGCAGAAACGGAAATTCCGGCGAAGTCGTTTCGTTCGATCCTGTAAACTCAAGCCACTTCAGCGCGCCCGCGGACCGGTCGGGAAGGCTTCCCCCTTGAAGGCGCGCGACGCCAATATCCTTTTGGCCGCTCCACGAGTAGTCTGTTGCGGGCAGACTTGACCAATCCCGTCAATACTCGGAAGGCTATTCATACGATAAAATTTGGCATGAAATTTCGGCGAAAGGAGGGCGATCGCGTTTTGGTGGGCGGCATTTTCCAAAGCCCGGGGATCGGTCAGGCCGTCCTGAAGAATCTCCATCGGGCCCGGTTTCGCCGCGCCGCCGCAATTCACGCCTCGGCCGGAGGCCGGCCGCGGGTCGAGGAATATGGCGTCTCGG
>QHOM01000204.1 GCA_003218785.1 Verrucomicrobiota bacterium | reverse complement strand
AACGGGCGGCTCTCTGACTTGGAGCTGCGAGACGTTTGCGCAAAACCCAAACGCAAATGCGCTCCGCTGGGGTACTCTGTATAATTTCCGTTTCGATTCCAACCGTCCGCCGCAGGATGAATTTGCTGTAATCGGTTTCTTCAAGACGGGAGTGCCAATCATGGCTGCCATCCAGGGGCCACAGCACCGGCCCTAACTAAGTAAAGCCGGCAATCCTGCCTGCGGGCGCGTGATCTGCCGAATGGTAATAATACAGCAGGCAGGACTGCCGGCTCCACCCAATCATCGCCTCCCGCCGTCACGGAATCACCGACGGCGCTTCGTCAATCGTGATTCGTGTTTCGTCACTTTTTTGATCTCGTCCCAAATCGCATCCAGCTCAGCAAGATCGACATCACCAAGTCGCTTGCCTCGTGCTTGCAACTCGTCCTCTAGTCGGTTGAATCGCGCGACAAATTTGTCTGTCGCGGTTTGCAGCGCGCTTTCCGCGTCGAGTTTGCATTTGCGCGCCAGATTGACGACTGCGAACAATAAATCGCCAATCTCGTCTTCGACCGCTTGCCCATCCTGCGACGCGATCGCCTGCTTCACTTCGCCAAGTTCTTCATAAACCTTGGCGACCACGTTGCGCACTTCTATCCAATCGAAATTGACGCGTGCTGCTTTCGATTGCGCTTTTTGCGCGCGCATCAGCGCGGGCAGCGCCGCTGGCAAACCATCAAGATAATGTTTGCCTGTTTTTTCGCCCCTCTTGATCGATTCCCATTGTTTTAGCACAGCGCCGCTGTCGCGCACATCGCTTTTGCCAAAGACATGCGGGTGACGCCGGATGAGTTTCTCCGTCACGTCACCGATCACATTGTCGATATTGAATCCGCCGGCTTCCCCCGCGATTTCCGCGTGCATAACAATGAGCAGAAGAAGATCGCCCAGTTCTTCGCGAAAATTTGCATTGTCTTTGGTGCGTACCGCACCCGCCACTTCGTAAGCCTCTTCAATCAAAGCAGGCAGCAACGATTCGTGGGTTTGCTCGCGATCCCATGGGCAACCGCCCGGGGCGCGCAACTTTGTCACGATCGCGCAGAGTTGCTGAAAGTGATTCGTGAATCGTGACAAGTCCTCAGCGGCGTCCATTCACAACCAATCAAACATCAACCATCGAACATCAAACATCCGTTAAATCCGCCAGAGTGAACGATGCGTGCCGAACTCGGAAATTTCGCCTAAGGATTTCTTGCTGACGTAAATCGTGATTGCAATCACGCTGACGAGAGTGCCAACAAAGACGAAGGCGACCAGCCAGGAAGGAATGTGTCCGATGCGCAGCGCGTGGTAAAACGAGGGCAGGTTGTCGATCGGCGCGCTCGCGTGCAAAAATATTTTCGTCACCCACGCGATCATGATGAGAATGAAAATGAAAACGTAATTGCGCTTCAACCGCCGCCCGACCGCTTCCAATTTGCTGATCTTGAAGCAGGGCAAAATCAAATCTTCGCATACGAGTTTTTTCCACTCGCCCTGAAGCAGGTCTCGATTTTCCATTACCATCGGGACGAGGAAATGCGCTTCCAGCATGCGGACACGCGCACGGAACGCATCGTAGAAACGGTAACGCCGAGCCTCGATCCAAAGCATCGCCCAGACAATAGCGAGATTAAAAAAGAAAATGATGTGCGGCACTTCGCGCGTGGAAAATGCGATGGTGATGATGGCGGTGCTGCTGGTTATCGCCCAGTTCGTCGTAATGTCGAGGCGCTGCCGCCACACCATGATCCGTCCCATTTCCCCGCGATAAAAATGCGACATCGCGTTGACGTATCCCGGATCATAAATGCTGCGCTGCAACGAGACTGTCGTCTCTTCATTCGACCCGCTTGGTATCTTTTCAATTGCCACGGCTATCGGATTAACTGGATAACTGGATTTGTCCGGATAATCCAACAAATCTCGCTTCCCTCAATGGCTATCGCGTTGCCAGATCTACTCAATGAAAAACAGGTGATACTGCGATTGCGCTCCCGCAAATCGGCGAACGCACTGCGCGAAATCACCCAGTTGCTGGCGCAGAATGGAAAGATCGTCAATGCAGAAGGATTTCTCGAACAAGTGCTCGCGCGCGAGCATGCCCACCCCAGCGTGGTGGAGCATGGCGTCGCTTTCCCGCATGCGCGCACGGATTTGGTGAACGAAATCGTTCTTGGTATCGGGCGCAGCCGCGCCGGCATTCCCTTTGGCACAAACGGAGCGCGCGCGCGCCTGATCTTCGTGATCGGAGTACCGCAGCAATTGGTCAATGATTACCTGATCTGTGTCGGCACACTGGCCCGGCTCGTGAAAGACGATGCTATACGATCGACATTGCTTCGCGCCGAAACGCCGCGCGAATTTCTGGATGCGCTTACCGTGGAAACGTTGTAGCCGGGGTCGTTGACCTCGGAAGGCCGGCATCACCGATGCCGGCTACAGCTCAGCTTTCTTGCGCCGTTGCGCTTAGATTTTTTGCGCGCTTCCCACCTATGCCAGCTCGTGGATTGCACGAACCACCATGTCCACCTCTCGTGGCGTATTTACTATGCTGCACGCCACCCGCGCATAAGAAATGCCATAGGGCGTCGTGGAAGCCACAATTCGCTGATCGAGAAGGCGCTTCACCACCACCTCCGGCTTCATTCCCTTTACGTCAAAACAGACGATGCCGGCGGAGAGACTCTCGTCACGCGGCGTGTAGAGCTCAACGTGCGGCATCCGCGCGAGCGCCTCTTTCATCTGACTATTCAGTTCGTGTATGCGCGCGGTGACGCGGCTGGGTCCAATGTTCTGGTGAAAACGAACGGCTGCGGGCAATGCCCAATAATGTTCGTAAGCTTGAAAACCCCCTGGTGAAAACCAGGCCGCTCGCGCCGGAGTGTGCGGTTCATGTTCCTGTTCCCAGGCTTCAAAAACGTCCGGCGACGTGAACGTCGGAATCACTGGGCGCATCCTTTCCCAAACTGCGGGCTTTGCCCAAGCGAATCCCGTGCACGCCATCGACGATCAGAAGCACACGATCCTTTTCCTCGCGGTCGCGATTCACTTCAGCAAGGCCTTGCGCGATACGAGTGATGGGCAGCCGCACACCGCTGCTGGAGTGGACCCAGGTCACGCCCACGGCTCGCGTCTTTGGTCCGACCGCTTTGCGAATGCGTTCGGCTATTTCGTTCGGCGAAATCGAGCTGTAGGAATCGAAAAGAGGAATCTTGCGCCAGGTTGCTCCACAGCGCCCGGTGGCCAGTCGAATCGATTCGTGATGCACGTAGTGATCGTGCGTAGTCGTGAGTATCTCATCGCCTTCACCCAACGGCAGTCCATGGTAAACAATGGACAACCCGGTAGTCGTGTTCTGGGTCAACGCGACGTCCTTCGCGTCGCCGCCGATGTAATTGCCAATGGTACGGCAAACCTCGAGCGGAATGTTCTGGTTAGTCGGTTCGAAAATTGCGCTGTCAACGGCAACAAATGGATTCGCATCGATTTTTGCCCGGTATTGCTCGATCGCCTGGCGCACTGGCCTTGGGTGGGAGGCTAGGTAGAACAGGGCGAGGTGAATGTAATCAGGAGCCAGCTCAAATTCCTGGCGCACCGATTCCCAATCTCCGAAGTCGGTAGGCGTGCTTGGCTTTGCCTTTTCAGCTTGGAGAAGAACGGGCGAAAGAGCTCCAGCAGCTAGCGACAGTGAGCTACTAATGAGAAAATCGCGACGAGTTAGGGGCATAAGTTTTCTTTTCCTTTCTTCGTTCTGATCATTTCTGCAGTCGAAGGAAAGGTTAATCGAATGCGGCCAAAGAAAGCGAACCAATAGTTCTGCCAAGGTATGTTGGTCCGGTATTGTAACCGCGCACATTGACCGTGCGCTCGCTCGCGCGGAATGGCGGGATCTTTGCTGGCCGCAGACCGGTCGGGATTACCGATGCCGGCTACAGTTCAACGCACATCTGCCAAGCACATGGTGACAGTTCGGTATATTTTGTCGTAGAGCCGTGGTTCGGGCTCGCGGCAGAATGCCTGCGCTCCCCGGTTACACCGAGGCGCGCTCGGCTTTAATCTCGCCCATCGCGACGGCGGCACTTGCGCTTCTGCGGTACCGCCAGGTGGCAAACACGACGAATAAAAGATCAAGGCCAACAAATGTGGCAACGTAAGTCTCGCCGCCGATGCCGAACCCATAGCTGTGCAAACCTTTGCCGAGAACAAAGTTCACGCCATACCACGCCATTAAAACTGCGAGGAAACAGACAACGCTCGCGACCACCAAACCAAACTCGCTCCACCAACCGGCGAGCCGTCCATGCAGCGTGAGGATATAACAAAGCAGTGCGATCAGGGCCCACGTTTCCTTGGGATCCCAGCCCCAAAACCGTCCCCAAGAATAGTTTGCCCAGACACCGCCCAGAATCGTGCCCGCAGCAAGCAAAAGCACGCCGAGTTGCAGCACGCGGTAGAGCCAAAAATGCATTGGTGCATCTGCTCTGGCCGCCGCCGGGTTTCGCGTGTACCGCCAGAGTAGAATGTGACCGAAGCCCATTGCCAGCGCGAAAGCCGCATAGCTCAACGTGATCGTGAGCACATGAACCGTGAGCCAGAAATTATCGCGTAACACCGGCACGAGTGGATCGATGCTCGATGGCATCGCGATCGGCATTTGATGTACGAGCAGGAGCGCGATGAGCGTCACTGGCAACGCTGCGAGCAAATATACCGGTGTCCGGTAGCGCGTGAAAAAGATCATCCCGAAAAATGAGACCGCGAACGATACCCAGATGATCGACTCGTACATGTTCGTTACCGGAGGGCGGCCGGCAATCACACAGCGCATCACGATTCCAGCTGCCTGAAACGCGAGACCAACGAGCGCAATCGCCACGCCGATATTCCGCAATTTCCGTCCGCCTTTGCGGAGGTGCGCCGCGAGGAGAATCACCAGCGCAATCCCATAACACCAGATCGCGCGATAAAATGCTGCGAAATGATTGTAGAAGTATTCGAGGCGCAATTGTCGCTCTTGCGGATAAACCGACGGGCTAAGCGCTCGTAAAGTCTCCCGCAGTTGACGCGCGGCTGAGCCAAAATTGAACGCGTCTCCTTGCACGTAGGCGCGCATCAATTTTGTCAGGTCAGAGAAGGCCGGAGCGACCTGCGTTTCATTATAATAAATCGCAACCGCCGCTGGATCGGGCACTACCCAGGCGTCCGCTTCGTTTTTCGGCGACGGAATTATGAGCAACGCTCTTCCATTCATCACATTCCCGAGTAACGCCAATCGGTCACTTACGGCAAGGGCTTCCTGCTGAATTCGGTCGAGCGGTTTTTCCGCGCGCTTGAGGGCCTGCGCGTCATTCGCGAGCCGGTGCAATTCCGCAGACCCGTTCAACTGCGCGAACGAGAATCTTCGCTGGGTTTTATCGAACCCAAGCTGCTCCTTCAGTCTGCCGAATGAAACCAGCACCATCGGCTCACTTTTCCAATCGTGCATCTCGAGCAGTGCCGACAAGACGAAATCGTTCGCCTGCCATTTCCGGCCCGCTTTATCGGTATATGTGGATCGTCCGGTAACCCGGATCAGCGTTTCTCTTGCAAATGTGTCAATCGGTTTGCGCCGTCCGCCATCTTGGATCGCGAGGAGGCCCCACTGCTTGAAATCTAGGCTGCCACTATTTGCAGGAGGCAGATCCGACTGACCGCAAACTATGCCGCCAAGAAGAACAGTGGCCGCTGCGACCAAAATGAAGACGCGCGTTTTCAAGCGGATCGAATCTAGTTCTCGCTGCCGGTCGTGTCGAGCATCGCAGCAAACTTGCCGTTCAACATTCATTCTTGTGGAAAAACCGATTAATACTTCGCTCTTACGAAAAAAATTGGCAACATCGGGCAATGCAAATTTCTTCAGTTGGCAAGATGGGGATACGTTTCGCGGCATCGGGGTGGCTTCTCGTAATTCTCCTCACCGCTGCCACTGTCGCATCGTCGGCATCCGAGCCGGTATTCGTCGTGCTAAAGCAACCTTTCAAGATAAAGGTCAGGTACGGCGAGACTCGGTTGCCCGCCGGAATGAAACTTCAAGTAGTATCGATTGATGACCCCGCCGGGGTCCAGGTCGTTTATATGGGGGAGATCCAAACGATCCCGAAAGATATCGTTGAGTTTGAGGCTGCCTCGACAGAGCAGCAGAACGTGACGCCCCGGCCGAATGCCCGGGCCAATCCGCCTTCATCTTCTTCCACCACAGCCGTCGGACCAGCACAACCGACCCTCTCTCTCGCGTGGGGCTGGGACTCGCCCATGCAGGGTGGCGACATAACGATGCGAGAACTCGAGTCGCTGCTGTTCCATCACTGCAAGCCGTCAGTGGACCTGGGCGGTTATGACATCAATATCTACAACGGCGTGCGCTAGCTGATGGATTGTAATGAGGCCGCGCGTGTCCTCGGTGTTCGCGGTAGCATTCCATCAAGGGTAAGCTTGGCCACACCGGGCTTTCCGAGGAACACGATGTTTTACGTCGCATACGACGGTAACTTCGAAGGACACTTTAACCGGTTGTACCTGGTGACCGACGCAGCCAACAAGATCGTCAGCGTTCAACTGGTTGACGAACACCCCAAAGGTGGATGCACTGGTACATCGGCGGGAAACTGGATTACTTACAACTTCATCAATACAAGATTGCGGGCCAGCTCGCTTGTGCATGTTATGGACGAATCAGCACGCGACGGCGACGTAATACGGATCGAGACCCGGATGTGCGAGCCGAAAAAGACTGGGCGGAAGAGTTCGTCTTACGAAGAAGTGGAAAACACAAAATTGTTGATACCGATCGCGTTTGCCCAAGTCATCCTCCATTGCACGCAGATTGGGCTGTCGAAGCGCTGATACGGAGAGTGGTTGCCGACAACGATGGCTCTGGCACAAGGCCCATCGATTACATGGCGCTACGCTCGACTCGAGTCCATCAATCAGAACCGTCGATCGGCTGCAACGTATGCTTCCGACTCGATTGGCCGGTAAGAATTGCACGCGATTTATCCATTTCCGTTTGCATAAGCTGAAACCACACGGCTAAGTTAAGATCCGTGTTCAGCTTGACGATGCTCGGCAGCGGCAGCGCGGGAAACAGCGCCCTAGTCGCGACTGATCATTGCAAGATTCTTGTCGATGGCGGGCTGAGCGCGCGGCAATTGGTGTTGCGTCTGGCGCAATGTGGCGTCGCGCCTGGCGAGCTCGATGGCGTCCTTCTCACTCACGAACACGGCGATCACGTTTGCGGACTTGAAGTTCTCTGCCGCAAATTTGACGTGCCGATTTATTGCAACGCACTGACCGCCGAAGCGATCCGGTGCGACGGATTGTTCGCGCGACATCGTAACTGGCGAATCTTTTCGACCGGTTCCGAGTTCTCCGTCTGCGACGTCACGGTGCAAACATTCCCGGTGCCGCATGACGCGGTAGATCCGCTGGGGTTCGCCTTTCGCGCTGGTTCGAGCGGCCTCGGCTTCATTACCGATCTCGGTTACGCAACGAAGATGGTGATCGAACGATTGCGTGAAGTACAGACGTTGGTGATCGAAACGAATCACGACGAAAAGCTTTTGCAGAACGATCCACATCGGCCGTGGCCGGTAAAACAGAGAATTCAATCGCGGCACGGCCACCTGTCGAACACAGCGGCGGCGAGTGTAATCGAGGAATTGCTGCCGGGAAAAATCGAACGTGTAGTTCTTGGACATCTCAGCCGCGATTGCAACACGCTGGAGCTTGCCTTGGGCACCGTGCGCGCCTCGCTCGCAAAATGTGACAGGATCGAGACGGAAGTCCATTGCGCCACTCAATCGGAAATCAGTCCGCGATTTCGAATCGGAGAAACGAAACCCGGTCCGTTTCAACCGACCTTCGAAACCGCGTTTTTTCAAACCGCGTCTACTCTGTAGCGGCTGTCTATGACTGCCGTGACATCAGAAAATCGGCAGTCGCAGACCGCCGCTACAGAAATGATCATTCGCGACGCCGGCGATGCCGATCTTCCTGCCATCATCGATATTTACAACGCCGCTATCGCGACACTCATGGCCACGGCGCAACTCGATCCAGTCACGCTTGAGGAACGGCGCGATTGGCTGAAAGAACATTCACCGGATCGACATCCGTTTTGGGTCTTGGAAACTGACAGACGAATCGCCGGCTGGCTCAGTCTAAAACCGTTTGCTCCGCGCTGCGCGTATCGCGGAACGGCCGAAATCAGCGTTTATGTCGATGAAAAATTCCGGCGTCGCGGCGTGGCGCGGCGCTTGTTGGAAGAAGCAATCGCGCGTTCGCCATCGCTTGGGATCACTGCAATCGTCGGCCTGATCTTTGGGCACAACGCGCCGAGTCTGAAATTGTTTGAGCAACTCGGCTTTCAGCGCTGGGGACTGCTACCAGGTATTGCGCGACTCGACGGCGCACAACGCGATCTCATCGTGATGGGACGACATTGTCCCGCGCGCGACGACGCAATCACCGGGCCTACATTGCAGGGAACGGCATCCATGAGCAGTAACAGCCAACTCAACGATTGCCTGAACCTGATGCATACTCTCATGCAGTACCGGCAGGAGCCCATTCATGCGGAGTTGCTCAAAATCCGGGACAACTATTCCATGCTGCATCTGGATGTGCTGATCCTCATCTATCATTTTGCAAAAATATGCGTGGGACAGATCGTCGAGGTAGGCGCGTTCGTCGGCGGCGCGACCATCGCCGCGGCGTTCGGCGTGCGCGATTCTGGCAAGCGAAAAGCGCTCATCGCGATCGAACAAGGAGGAAGTCTGAAACACAAGCGACTCGGCACGCGCAATATTTTGCGCGACTTGGAACGAAATCTCGCCAGGCAACGCGTGTCGGAAATGGTCACCCTGATCAAGGGCCACTCCTTTGACCCGGCAACGATCGCCGCAGTCCGTCAAACAGTCGGCTCAGCTGAAATTGGCCTGTTGATCCTTGACGCCGACGCGGCTAAGCAACGCGAGATCGATTGCTACCGCCATAAATTGGCGGACGGATGTTGGATGGTCATCGACGATTATTATGGGCCCGCCAGAGACGCCAAAATAACATCGGCCCGCGCGGACGTGGACGCGTTAGTCGCAGCGGGCTGCCTGGAACCACTGGGCTTTTATGGCTGGAGCACCTGGGTTGGACGATGGCGTGGCTGCGCCACCGAAGTTATTCGTTAAAAAAGTCACAGCGCTAAAAACGCCGCCCCTTGTAACTTGTAACGGTTTTAACATTTCACATTCTGTTACGCTTCTTCGTGACCGATGACGAGATGAATGACGCCG
>QHOM01000301.1 GCA_003218785.1 Verrucomicrobiota bacterium | reverse complement strand
TTCCCAATCGATATAGCGCGAAACCGCATCGGCTAGTCGGCCATGATCGACGCGCGGCGAAGACGCCCGCGATTTGCGCGCCCCAGCCGAAAGATGTGCGGTGCCGTCATACTGTGCCGCGATTCTTTTCCACTCGTCGAAAGAGGGATAGCGAATCGGTTTGACTCTCTTCCACTTCTTCACGCATTCCGACCAGCAACCTTCGGCTTTCTCGTAGCGCGCGTATCACGAGTAGCGTAATAAGCAATCGCGTTGAACCAGCCCTCTCTCTTTGTCGCGCCGAAGACTTTGTCTTCGATCCAGTCTTCCAAAGAAAGATGTAGAGGTCTCTTGGTCGTAGGTCTTTCCGCAGCCCGCCCTTCCTCTTCCAGAAATCCCGGACAGCGATCGTCAAGAACCTCGCGAAGCCACGCTGGAACACGATGCTCGACTTCTAGGATCGAGCGTACCCACAGGTAGAACTCTTGCCAGTCGATGTAGCGGTTGCGCGCCTCAAGTAATCGTTGCCAAGGCACGCGGCGCGCATCGTTGTCCGCGCGCTCGCGGGCCGCGCGCTGGAGGGCCGAGGAAGTTTTCGCGAAATGGCGCTTGGTTGTCTTCAACACGGCACTGTTGATCCCGCTTCGGAAAAACATTCAGCAAGAGTCCGGTTCCTCTTCTCAACACATCTGAGCCGCAGTGTACGACTATTCGCGAACCCATGCGGCGCGCTCAGTGACAGTTTCCTGTGCAAACCGGTCAAAGCCGCATGGATTGTGCCTGTCGAAGGAATGTTGGAAACGCTTATCCACAAATCGTGTGGAAAAACGGCGGAGCAACTTCGAAGTACAGGCAGTGGAATTTGGGAAGGTCGGTTCAGGCTAAGAGTCTTCGCCGGGAGCGCCAGAAAAATAGTAAAGGCTGTGACATTGGTTATGCTCTAGCCATCAGCTCCTGCGAGGGAGCTAACAGCGTGGATGCATGCACCGTCACAGCCCTTGATGCGATCACTGCTTTTGCAGTCAGGTTGCCCTGTCGAGCAGATCACCCAGCCTACTTTGGACTGGCAAAATTTTATTTAAGCCAACCCTTTCAGCCATCGACGTGTGCAAAGTTAAATAGTTGCTTCATCGATGTCAATGCTTCGTTTCATCAATTATTCAAATATCTGTGGATGTAATGTGGAAAACAGGAGTGAATCTCTACTCTCCACTAAGAGCGTGTAGGCGAACCAGTTTGACGTCTTGACGGCAGAACGCACGTCACGCATTGTTGTTCCAGCACACATCCCAAACATGTCGAATCTCGTTGCCTACGTGGCTCGCCAATTCCGCCGTCCGAAAAAGAATTCGATAGTAATGAAACGGGGACACGGATTCGCGCGCTGTGGCGTGTAACTCACTTATTGTGCCGCGGGTTTCCACCCCATTCATACCACCTATCTGCATCCTTATTATTATTCGTTTTTAGGCAAAAAAGTGGCTTTCAGTGACCTTGCGATGCGGATCATCGCTTGCACGCTGCGTTCGACATCGTCGTCGGTGGTTGCCCACGAGGAGACTGAAATTCGCATCGCATTCGATTACGCTGCCGCCGCAACTCTGGAAACTGCTGACACGCCTAATCAACAAGAACAAAGTTCGCGGAAGACCTGCAAGAGCGGCATTTTTTGCCGTTCCAAAGCTGGGAGTAGACACCGAATGCGCAAGAAATTGTTGGTGCTCCTTGGGGTCGCCTTGCTGCTGTTCCTGTTTTTGGGGGCAGTAAACAACCTTCTTAGCTCATGGTTGGTTCCTATGATCGGGGACAGAATGGACTGGCGTAGCAGATGGTTCATGGGGAGGCACGGCATCGATTGCGGGGAAGTGAAAGTCCACGGCGACCCAACAACCGCTACCAACTGTGTATTAAGAGCTGATGCTCAAGGAAGACCATTCCGAGTGCGCTACGACATTATGGGGTACGACTCAGCCGTCGCGGGCGGGATTGTTCGGACGCCTAGAGGAGAGTTCTACGGACTCAGCTTCGACGGTGACCCAGCCGAACAGGGCGGTACGTCGCGGTTTCGCCAGCATGTCACGACGACTCCTTGTCCGCGTCCCGTACATTTGTGGGTCAACCCTAAAGGTCGAATCAATTGCTTTCAGCAGCAGCTTTCGCCGCCAGCAGGCATCACCGCCCCTAATTTCGAGCCTTATTAGTCGATTTTGGTGTCAGTTGTATACGGAGTTCGTTATGACTTGGCATCGCAGAGTTTGGCTCAGCATCGTCGCTCTGGTCGTAACTGCTGCACTCGCCCAGAATTCCCTCCCCCCAAAAGAAACCGAGACCTGCACGGATGATGACCATGCAATTGCCGCCGCTGCGCTCGCTGACCTGTTCGAAAAGCAAAATCCAGACAAAATACTTTTGCTCGACCAAACATCCATCGGCTTCCCACCGGGAATGGCGGCAATAACTCAATTTGGAGGGAAAGCTCAGGCTTTGCTCAAGGATGTTCCCAAAGACGCAAAGGACGAATTCGATTCCCGCAACAAGACTCGCGCAAAAGTCGAGCCGGACAACATTAAGGGTTCCTTTGAAGTTATTTTGCTGACCGATGATGAATCGAAGAAATTAGTTGAAGGCGGTGGATGGGAACCACTTCACAAGAAATATCCGAAAGCTCCGGGCATAACCCTCGTTTCCCGTCCCGGCTTGAATGCGGAGCGCACCCGTGCTTTGCTTTACATCGGCACTTCCTGTGACATGCTCTGCGGAGAAGGTGTTTTCTTCCTGCTCGGCAAAGATGGCGGGCAATGGAAGGTTCTCCATAGAGAGACAATTTAGGTTTCATGAAGAGATGAAACGCGTTCGAATCACGGTCGGGATGCTCGCTTTTGTTGCATTGTTTGCGGGAGTTGCAACGTGCGAAGACCAGCCCCAAACGGTCACGGTTTGCGAGCTTAAGAGTGACCCAGCTGCATACAACCACAAACTTGTGGAAGTCACCGGGTTCGTATCGCACGCTTTCGAAGACTTCACGATATTCGACCCTACCTGCCCTTCATGGCCGGGAGTGTGGCTTGAGTATGGTGGGAAGGCGAAGTCAGGTACAATGTACTGCTGTGGCGTTACTGCCGACAGGCACCGCCCGAAGGAACTCAAGGTCGAGGACATCGCGATACCGCTTACGGACGACGAACAATTCCGCCAGTTTGACAAGCTCATCCAGCCGCCGTTCCGCTCTGGTATGCACGGCTCCATTGTGCATGCGACGTTGGTGGGTCGTTTTTTCTCCGGGCGGCTTATCAAGTATCCGAAGGGAAGCTCGTGGGGCGGTTACGGACACATGGGTTGCTGTATTTTGCTCGCCATTCAGGGAATCAAATCAGTTGATGTCCAGAATCGCGATGACCTCGATTATGGTGCGGGATTCGACCAGCCTGATATCGGCAAAGTTGGGTGTG
>QHOM01000302.1 GCA_003218785.1 Verrucomicrobiota bacterium | reverse complement strand
AGAACGCTCTGGCGAAACCACTACCTGGACTTTGGGTCAATTCGGATAGTGACAAATCCATTGCCTTTCGGTAGTTGACCCGAGCTTCTTTCGCGTGGCCGATTAGCCGCTCCGCGTCGGCCAGGTTCAGCAGCACCACATACTCATTCGGAGTAAGAGTCGCGGCGCGTTGCAAATACGGGAGCGCGTCCGCAAACCGCCTTTCCATCAGTAACACGCTACCCATGTTGTTTAAGGCGCGAGGTGTTTCCTTTATCTTGAGGGCGTTCCGCTGGGCCTTCTCCGCTTCGTTCATTCGCCCGAGATTTTCGAGTGACGCGCCCAAATTTGCGTATGCGTTATACATCCCCGGCGCGAGCTCGATCACCTTTTGAAATTGCTCGACGGCCTCCTGAAATTGGCCATGATGGAAATAATAGACGCCGAAATATTCATAGGGATCGTAGAAGGTCGGGTCCAGCGAAATAGCGTGACGATAACTTTAACGCCTCAATGTTACGCGGTTCGAGTTCGGCCACTCGCTGGTACTCTTGCAGCGCCCGACTATGCTGCTCCATGGCGCTGCTCAACATACCGCCAGAAAGGTGCACCCGGACCGAATCAGGCCCAAGGCTCTCGGCGGATTGCAAATATTGTTGCGCTCGTGTGAGGTGCTCTGCCGCGTGGGTATCGTCAAACTTGTTGATTTCAGCTTCGACTATGCCAGCAGGAGGGAGCGGAGAGCGCGGATCGAGCTGGGCGGCCTTCTCAAACCAGCGCAGAGCTTCGTCCAAGTCCTGAACATCGAGACGGAGATAGTACAAGCCTCGGTCGTATGGCTCGGTCGCAGCGGCAGAGATGGCTTCGCTGGGACCGCCTCGCAGGTTCAACGCGTCTGACACTTCGCCGGCCAAGGCGCCTGCTAAAGCGCCCTCCGTCGCTGGCGAATAACGAGCCGAAAATTCGTGCACCTTTGCTTGTGTTTGCAGATCAACTACCGATCCTTGGACTACGAGATCTTCTCCTTCCCTACGCACCGTTGTCTCAAGAGCGTGCGTAGCATGCAGCACTCTTTGTGCCTGTTCGGGAGTCTGGATCTGCATGTCTCGTGCCTTTGCCGGGGGTATTACCGCCACCATCCGCTGTCCGCTTTTCAAATGGGAAATACGATCCGCGGCGTCTTGCAGGGCTCCACCCGAAAGAACAGCAGTCGCGTCCGCAGCAGAGGCCGGAAGAACTACCAGGCGCACGCTTGGCGAAATGAAGAATTGATTGTGCACGCGTTCCCGGATTCGCGGAAACAGCAGACTTGACACCAAAAGCAGCGGAACTGCTAAGAACGATATTTTTGCTGCCGACGGCTTTTTCAACTTGGCCAGCACTTCTGCCGCACTCTGCGGCCGGTCTTTCGGAGACGTGCTAAGACAACCTGAAATGGTCCGGGCCCAGCGGTGCGGCAATCCACGGAACGTCACTCGAATGTTGACGACCATGCGATCGAAACGAGTGGCAGTTGTTACATTGGTATCGGAGTGCGACAAGGTTGAAACGGCATCTTGGGAGCGCTGTCCCGCCACCATGTCGTAGAGAATCACACCGAGAGCATAAATGTCAGACGCCCCCGACGCCTTTCCACCCTTCCAGAGTTCCGGAGCGATGTAACGTGGAGTTCCGCCCAAGTCGCCGGACTGAGTGCCCTCTCCCGCTAGACCAAAATCCGTGATCACAGCGCGCAACTCATCGCTCTCACCGCGGCACAGAATCACATTCGCACTCTTAAGGTCACGATGGATGATGCCGCGGCGATGCGCTTCGGCGAGTCCATCGCAAAGCTGGCGCGCGATTTCAAACGCCTCGGGCTCAGGCAGCCTGCCGCGAGTTCTGAGATGCACCGAGAGCGTTTCGCCCTCGAGAAGCTCCATGGTCAGGAAGTCCACGTCGCCGTGCTTGGTGTGAGCGGTATGGATTTCATTGACGCGGCAAATATTCGGGTGGCTAACCGCAAGCGCGCCCTTGATCTCAGGAGATAGTCTTGGCTGGAATCCAGGTTTTGCCGACTTGATGGCGATGCGCCGGTTCAGCTTGCGGTCGAAGGCTTCATAAACCACGCCCATTCCGCCTTCGCCGATTTCACGAATAATTTCAAAGCGCTCAGCAACCACTTCGCCTGTTTGAAACGCGGGTGGTGCGTCCTTGAAGGCGATTGCGGGGTGCCGGAGGAAAGACCCCATCTTCTCTTCGCCCTTGATGACATCAGAAGCTTCTTGCAATAGCTCTGGATCATTCGGGCAGGCAAGGCGCAAGTAGGAGTCGCGTTGCGCGGCGGGCTTCTGTAACGCCGCGGAAACGAGCTGCATCAGGCGCTGATCGCGTTCGACACTGCATTCCATTTCTTTGCACTCAGGCGCTCAAACAGCCAGCGGCGCGCCCGGTACCACTCGCGCTGAAAGGTGTGGAGAGTCAAATTGAGGGCGTCTGCCGCCTCATTGTCGGTCAATCCAAGAAAGAATTTTAATTCGACGACAGCTCGTCGTTGCGGACATTCTTTGCCCAGTTCATCAAGCAATTCGTCCACCGCAACCACTAGCTCAAGCTTGGTGTGATTGCTGAGAACATATTCGGGCAGCCCCTCGAGGGCCATAAAGTGGACGTCCGGCCGCGCGCGCGCATGATCAATCAAATGACGTCGCATGACTCGCGCCGCTAGCGCCAGGAAGTGTCCGCGATCATGCCAGTCAATATTCTTGGCAGCCGCCAGGCGAAGGAAAGCCTCGTTCACTAGCGCAGTCGGCTGGAGGGTGTGGCCATTGCGTTCGCGCCGCAAATAGCGTGCGGCCAATGTGCGCAGCTCGGGCAAGACGGCTTCGAAAAGCCGGTTTTCTGCTTCCAGGTCTCCGCCACGCCAACGATGCAATAGCTGGGTAATCTCGGTAGGCTGACTGCGCATGCTCCCCCGCAACTTTGCGCAACATGTTAGC
>QHOM01000203.1:10963-15384 GCA_003218785.1 Verrucomicrobiota bacterium | reverse complement strand
TTCGCCATTAAGAAAAGCTAGGCACTGAGATTCAACGGCGGATTACGCAGATCGGAGGGATCGCGGAGCGCACGCACCTCGCGTGCCGGTTTCGGCGCGTCGTCGAAACGAACTTTATTTGGAAAGGTTATGAGCGAATCCGCTGCATTGACCTATGCGAGGTGGTACCGAGCAACGCCTCTTTGAAATGCTTGCCTGAATCCCGCTGCAGAAATTGGCTGTTGCACTTGGCGCAGCTTTCTCAAGGTGATTGATGAAGTGTGCAGTGCAGTAAGATCTTTGCACGTCACAATGTAGAATTCCCATTGGGATAGGTCGAGCGCGTTCCAGCGTTCAACGTCCCTCTCATGAACACGTACTAGATCCGATTTGTAGCGCGGCGCTTCTTTTGAGTCGATCACTCCGAGAGAGCTGCGCGATCGGAGACCCGAAAATTTGATGTCGCGCTCGTCAGAGATGGGGAACCAATCTGTCTTCGGTTTCATTGCCCCATCCTCTCCGATAAATTTCCAAGACTGCCAAAAAGCTGTGGCCTTAACTTCAACTCTCAGGCCGTCAGTGAGAATGATATCGCTGTTGGCCCACGAAACCCGACGAACTGATTCATGTCCGATCAGGCGAACTACGAGTCATTCCGCGAAGATGCCCTTTAGGTCATCATCACACAGATCCGAGAAAGCCCATGACCAAAAGTCTGTAATGCTGAGATGCGCTAAGTCAGCGGGTCCGTTGGCGAGCAGTGTGGCAGAACCCGACAGATCGTCTGCGTTGTCGATCTTGAGAACGAAAATCCAGCCTTGGCCGTAGGGTTCGCGGTTGATTAGGCCCGGATCTGCTTCCAGGGCTTTGTTTATTTCGACAATGGTTCCCTTCACTGGCGCATAGATGTCGCTCGCCGCTTTCACTGACTCGACGACCGCGATCGCTTCCTTCGCATTTGCTTGACGATCCATTTTCGGCAGCTCGACATAAACCACGTCGGTCAATTCAGATTGCGCATGATCGGTGATCCCAACGCGAATATTCTCGCCTTCGCGTTTAATCCATTCGTGGGTCTCGGTGTAAAGCAAATCCTCTGGAACGTTCATTATTTTCTGTAGAGCGGTTTCTTCTCGATGGTGGCGGGAAATTTTTGCCCACGAATTTCGATGTCGATCTGCGCGCCGATTTTCGCGTGCGGTGCCGAGACATACGCCATGCCGACGCCCCAGTTCAAGCTCGGAGAAATTGTGCCACTGGTTACTTCGCCGATGCGTTCGCTGTTTTCAAAAACCGCGTAATGCGGGCGCGGCGGCGGCCCTTTCTCTTTCATGCGAAACGGAACGAGCTTTTCGCGTGGACCGCGTTCTTTTGTTCGCAGCAACATATCGCGACCGATGAAGTTCGGCTTAGTTAGATCGACAAAAAACCCGAGTCCAGCCTCGATTGGATTTCGTTCTGGCGACAAATCGGAGCCGTTGAGCGGGTAACACATTTCGAGGCGCAATGTGTCGCGCGCGCCGAGACCGCAAGATTTGATCCCCATCGGTGTGCCTTGTTCAAGCGCAGCATTCCAAAACTTCGTGGCATCTTTCGCGCGAAAGAAAACCTCGACGCCGTCTTCTCCGGTGTAACCGGTCCGGGCGACCGATACATTCGTTCCCTCAAACGGAAGATCGACAATGTGATTTCGCGTCGGAAGATCGACATCCTTACCGAAGAGGGCGTGACATAATTGCCGAATGCGTGGCCCTTGAATGGCGACTCCGCCAAAATCCGCGCTGCGGTTCTCGAGCTCAACGTGGCCGGGTAAATGTTTCTTCAACCAGTCAAAATCTTCACCAGTTCGCGATGCATTTACGACCAACAGAAATTTTTCGTCGTCGATCCGGTAAACGATCAGATCATCAATGATTCCACCATGTTCGTTAAGGAGGAAAGTGTATTGGCCCTGCCTGATTTGGAGCTTGTCGACATTATTTGTGAGCATGAAGTTGAGCCATGCGCGAGCTCCGCTTCCCTCGGCAATCAACTGTCCCATGTGCGAAATATCGAAAATGCCGACATTCTTCCGCACGGCGTGATGTTCCTCGACGATGCTCGTGTATTGCACCGGCATGAGCCAGCCGCCGAACAGAATGATTTTCGCTCCCAGCCGCACGTGCTCGTCGTATAGTGGAGTACATTTTTGTGCGGCCTCGCTCACGCGGTGAAACTAGGCGTCGCGTCTACGCAGTCAAAGGTGGATCGAGCAGTCCCATGCTCGATGTTAAAATTTGGCCGCGGAGGCGCATTTTGATTAGCATCGTCCGGCAGAGTGGCGATCCGCCTTGAAGCTGCGCCGCGCTCCTTTACCATGCCGCAACACAATGGCTTGGCTGGACAAACTCGAACGACGCCTCGGTTTTCTTTCAGTCCCGGGACTGATGCGTATCGTCGTGGGCCTCACCGCGCTGGTGTTCATGCTGGTGCGGCTGAATCCGGATTTTCGTTTCGTGCTCGATTTGGATCCGGCGCGTGTTCTCCATGGGGAAGTCTGGCGGCTGGTCACTTACATTTTTCTCCCGCAAACCGCCGGCTTTTTATGGATCATTCTTTTCCTTTGGTTTCTCTGGTTTATTGGCGACGGACTCGAACAGGCGTGGGGGGCTTTTCGGCTGACGCTCTATTTTTTTGTCGGAGTGATCGGCACGACGGCCGCTGCATTTTTCTTCGGCGCGAGATTTTCCAATTCAATGTTGTTCGCGTCCTTGTTTTTCGCGTTTGCGCGGTTTTATCCCGATCAGGTGATTTACATTTTGTTTATCCTGCCGGTAAAAATCAAATGGCTCGCCTGGGTTTCAGCCGCCTTTTTGCTATTTGGATTTTTTGTGAACCCAAATTCCTATCGCATGGCGCTGGTGGCAGCATTCATGAATTATCTGATCTTTTTTGGCCCGGAGATCATTTACGAGGCGCGGCACCGTGGGGAAGTCTCGGCGCGGCGCAAGCGTTTTGCACAGCAATCTCGCAGCGAGGCTGAACCACTTCATAAATGCGCAGTCTGCGGAGCGACCGAATTGAGCGATCCGAATCTCGACTTCCGTGTCGCACGCGACGGCGAGGAATATTGCATGGCGCACTTGCCGTGCGCGGAAACGCCGGCGCGGTAGTGACGCGATAACATTCGAAAAGGTCCGGGCGATTGACCTCAATCGCCCGGGCGGTTCGGGTGAACCGCCCGTACCTTCTTGACCAGTGAATGGCTCGGCGGAGACTAGCACGAGATGGACAAGAACATCGCGCTCGTCGCCGAAGAAGGCTGGCATTGTCTGCATTTGTTTTACCGGATCGAGCACGGCCAGTGGCAATTGCTTAGCCGCGAAGAGCAGAACGCCGCGAAAACGAATCTTTCATCGCTCGTGCAGGAAGTCCGCGCGATGGATTCGACGCAATTGCTCACGCTCAGCATCGTGACCCCGAAAGCAGATCTCGGATTCATGCTGATCACTCCCGATCTACACAGCGCGAACAGGATCGAAAAACAACTTTCGCTTTCGTTAGGGGCCGATGTGCTGACGCCGATTTACAGTTATCTGTCGCTCACTGAGGAAAGTGAATACATCACGACAGAGAAGGATTACGCGGAGACGCTGGTAAAAGAGCAAAACATCAAGCCGGATTCAGAGAAGTTCGCTGAAGCGATGAATGCGTTTCGCGAGCGGATGAAACGTTATCGGCAGGAACGCGTTTATCCCACGTTGCCCGATTGGCCGGTAGTATGCTTCTATAATATGAGCAAACGACGCGGCGAGCAGCGCAATTGGTACGCGCTTCCGTATGACGAGCGCCGCAAATTGATGAAAGGACACGCCGCAGTTGGTCGCGAATTCGCCGGCAAAGTAAAACAGCTCATTACAGGCTCGACCGGTCTCGATGACGTGGAATGGGGTGTGACTCTGTTTGCGTGCGATACATTTCAGATCAAGGCAATCGTCTATCAAATGCGTTTCGATCCAGTCAGCGCGGAGTACGCAGACTTTGGCGAATTTTACATCGGCATTCAATTGCCGCTCGACGAATTGTTCCGACGATTGCAACTTTGACCGCCAATCTTATGGATGGGTGACAGAGCGGTCTATTGTGCACGCCTGGAAAGCGTGTGTGCCGGAAGGCACCCGGGGTTCGAATCCCCGCCCATCCGCCAGGTTGCCAAATCAGTGATAGGCACGGCTTTTACGCTTGCTTTAGTAAATCTGTTCTGCTGGTTTAAATGTCATGTCTCCCGCCAGGGCAATCCGCAAGATTGACATGGCCCCGGCTCCGTTCCCCCAAGTTGGGACCGTCGCTGAGTTGGTAACTTTCCAGGCAGCCGCGACGCCTGACGCAATTGCTTTAGCGTCTACAAAGCGCGTCTGGAGCTACAGGGAAGTGGACGAGAGAGCGAGTGGGCTTGCGGATAT
>QHOM01000203.1:0-10939 GCA_003218785.1 Verrucomicrobiota bacterium | reverse complement strand
TGAAAGCCGGAGGCGCCTATCTGCCTCTGGATCCAACCTATCCTGCGGCGTGGCTCACGTTTTTCTTAGACGATGGCCAAGTTCCCGTGGTGGTAGCGGGACAGCGCATAAAGGAGCGAGTGCCAAAAGGCGTTTACCAAACAATTCTTCTAGACGATCTCGGGCGAGTGGCTGACTTCCCGCCTCTTGCGCAGTCCGCTCCCGCGAAGGCCGCAGCAACGCCTAAGAACCTAGCCTATGTGATCTACACTTCAGGCTCGACCGGCCAACCCAAAGGTGTCGAGATCGCACACGAGAGCCTGTTGAACCTAGTGCACTGGCATCAGCAGGCCTTTGGCGTGAAATCCGCCGATCGCGCGAGCCAAGTCGCCAACGTGGGTTTCGACGCGGCGGTGTGGGAAATGTGGCCGTACCTGGCGACCGGCGCGAGCCTGTACTTCGCCGAGGACGAAACGGTTAGCGATCCGGAATCTCTGCGAGATTGGCTCGTCGCGCAGAGGATCACAATCAGTTTCATCCCGACACCGATTGCGGAACATCTCTTGAAGCTTCCATGGCCATCCGAAACTGCTTTGCGTACGATGCTCACCGGAGCGGATACACTCCACGGTTATCTGCCCGTCGGACTCCCATTCCTGTTGGTCAACAATTATGGCCCAACGGAATGCACGGTGGTGGCGACGTCGGGTCCGGTTCATTCGAACGACTCAACGCATGAACTGCCGCCGATTGGCTGCCCCATCGTCAATACGCAGGTTTACATTTTGGATGAATCAGGCAAACAAGTCCCGATGGAAACAGCCGGTGAACTTCACATCGGCGGTATGGGTGTGGCACGCGGTTATCGGAACCGGCCGGAGCTGACGGCACAGAGGTTCATTCCGAATCCGTTCGGTGCCAAACCGGGTGAACGGCTTTTCAAGACGGGAGACCTGGCCAGGCTTTTATCGGACGGCCAGATCGCCTTTCTCGGGCGCATTGACGAGCAGGTCAAGGTGCGCGGCTTTCGCGTCGAGCCGAATGAAGTAACGGCAACGCTCAATGAGCATCCACATATTCAGCAAAGTGTGGTCGTGGCCCGCGAAGTAGCGCCGGGAGACACACGTTTAATTGCCTATTTCGTTGCGGTGCCACAATCCCATCCCACGTTGGGCGAGTTGCGCGATTTCCTCGGAGCTCGCCTGCCCGATTTCATGGTGCCAGCGACATTCGTAAGACTGGAAAAACTGCCGCTGACCGCGAATGGAAAGGTAGACCGAATGTCTCTACCAGCGCCGGAAGACACCAAACTAGAGCGCCTTCTGGAACTGGAGCATGTTGACGTGGACGAGAACTTCTTCTCGCTGGGAGGGCACTCGCTGTTGGGGGCACAACTCGTCGCCCGCTTGCGCGACACTTTCGGAATTGAGATGCCTCTGCGCGTTATCTTTGAGGCGCCCAGTGTGGCGGAGTTATCTTCTGAAATCGACCGACTTCTTGTCGCCAAAGTCGAAGCGATGAGCGAAAAGGAGGTCCAGCGTCTCCTGAACTCGATGCCCGAGACTTCTTCGAAAATCCTTCCAAAGTAATGACTAAATTCAGTGTCGCGACTAAGGGAAACAACAGAGACGCGGAACTGAGCTTGATTCGTTTGCTCGACCCGGACGTGTTGGCGGATCCCTATCCACTCTTCCACCAGCTTCGGCGTGAGGATCCAGTGCATTGGGACCCGTTCTTGCACTGTTGGGTCGTCACTCGCTACTGGGATGTAATTCGTGTGCTGCGCGATTTTTCGGCACAATGCACGCCGTCGTCGGAGCATCTTACTACGATTGGGCTCTCCGCACTAAACCCTGTCGCCAAAGTCATGGTGAGGCAGATGCTTTTTCTGGATCCTCCGGCGCACACCCGAATCCGCAGCCTGGCTGCTGCGGCCTTCACCCCGCAGCGGGTTGAGGTTCTGCGATCACACATCCGCGATGTCGTCAGAACGTTGCTCGCCAAGGTCAAGCCGAACGGGCGCATGGACGTGATCGCCGATTTGGCCGAGCCGCTGCCATCCATCGTCACCGCAGAGATGCTCGGTTTGCCGGTTGCAGATCATCGCCAATTGAAATTGTGGTCACAGGACTTCGCCGAAGTATTGGGAAACTTTCAGCACAATCCCGACCGAGTCTCGAAGCTTCTGAAGACCACGGAAGAAATGACGGCATATTTTCGTTCCGCCATGCGCAAGGAGAATTTGAGGCCGGACAGTCTGGTCAGTTCGCTCATGAATGCGGAGATTGCGGGCGATCGGCTGACGGAAGACGAAGTGATCGCTAACTCTATAATAACGATGGTTGGTGGACAGGAAACCACTCCGAATCTGATTGGCAATGGCGTCCTTGCATTGCTCCACAATCCTGATCAGCTCGAAAAGCTCCGCGCCAATCTCTCTCTTATCCCATCGGCGGTGGAGGAGTTGCTTCGGTATGAAAGTCCCAGCCAGCAGACAGCGCGAGTGGCTCCGGAGGACACTGAATTGGGCGGAAAGCGGATTCGAAAGGATCAGGTGGTCAGGGCCGTCATGGCGGCGGCGAACCGCGATCCTCAGCGTTTCCCGGATCCGGATCGGCTCGACATCACGCGGCCAGATAACCGTCACGTTGCGTTTGGACATGGCGGTCACTTCTGCTTTGGCGCCCCGTTAGGGCGACTCGAGGGCCAGATTGCCTTCGAGGAAATGGTTCGTCAGCTTCCCAGATGGTCTTTGGAACCTGGCCCACTGGTCTGGCGGACAAACCTGGGTCTGCGTGGCCTGACGTATTTGCCGATCAAGTTCACGACAGATGGAGACACTCATAGTTCAGCTGCTCATCAACCTTAGTCAACATGAGTAACGCTGAATCAATTCCAGTAGCAGCGGGCTTGTCCGAAGCCAAGCGTCGTCTGTTGAGGAAGTACCTGCGCGGCCATGTTTCGAAAACTGCGGGCGATCCTGCTCGAATCACTCGTCGACTTCCGGGTCAGCCGGCGCCGCTCTCGCTCTGGCAGGAACAGGTTTGGCTGCGAGCGCAGAAGGCCGTGGATATGCCGCCTTTTTATAATGAATCCATCATCATTCATCGGTCTGGCCCGCTCGATGCCCGAATCCTCGAACAAAGCTTGAGCGAAATCATCCGTCGTCATGAGGCATGGCGAACAACCTTCGACACCTTAGGTGGTCAACCAGTTCAGGTCATCCATTCGGCACTGGCCACTGTGCCGCTTCCTGTCGTGGACCTCCGAAAATTGCCCGCCGAGAAGCGACAACCAGAGGCGCTTCGGCTGGCGACTGAAGAGGCCCAAAGGCGATTCGACTTGCAGAAGGGTCCGCTAGTGCGGGCCGAATTGATTGTCTTGTCAGCCGATAAGCACCAGCTCGTGCTGACAATGCACCAGAGCGTGGCCGATGGTGTAACGGTCAATGTTTTATTCCCGAAAGAATTAATCACTTTCTATGAGGCCTTCTCTGCAGGCAAGCCAGCTGCTATGGCCAACTTGCCGATCCAGTATGCAGATTATGCTTACTGGCAGCGACAATGGATGCAGACCGAGGCATTTGCGAGCCAGTTGGCGTACTGGCGGGATCGATTAATGCCAGAACCACCCGCGCTCCAATGGCCCACCGACCGTCCGCCACCCGCTTCGTCAACTTACCGCGGAGCAATCCGCCCGTTCACAATTTCGAATCAATTGGTGCAAAGACTTAACGCGATGAGCCGGGGGGAAAGCGTTACATTGTTCATGAGTTTGCTAGCCGGTTTCTCGGCGCTTCTTTATCGCTACACTAATCAAGAAGACATGGTGATCGGTACTCTTGCGCCCTCCGGCCGCAAACGGTCCGAGGTCCAGAATTTGATGGGATATTTCCTTAATCCAGTCCCTTTACGCATGAATCTCTGTGGCAACCCGACGTTCCGTGAACTCCTGCGGCAGGCGCGGGATGTCGTTCTGGGAGCGATTGCCAATGATGATGTGCCGTTCGAGTACGTGATGGCAAAAGCGGGGCTTTCGTCGGACCCAAACCGGCGTCCGCTGTTTGAGGTTGTTATCTCCCTTGCCCCCGCGACCCCGGATCTTGGACCTGGTTGGAGCCAGACTTTCATGGACGTGGAAAGTGGCGGGGCAAGGTGGGGTTTGTATCTGGAGTTGGGCGACCGGCCCAACGGCCTGCTCGGTCGAGCTCAATATAACCCGGATCTGTTCGAGGCGACCACCATTGGGCGAACGCTTCAAGAATGGCAGGTGTTACTGGAAGCCGGTGCTTCAAACCCCGAATTGCGCCTTTCAGAGTTGCCCTGCTAGAACGCTTCATGAACAGCGGTCTCAAGCAATCGCAGTTGACCACTCAGGCTACGGACGGGTTCAAAACTTCGTGCGAGCCTAGCGAATTATTATTTCAGCTTCAGAACGAAAGTCCTGGATTGCTGTTGGAGGATGCTTTTGTCGTGCCGTCCTGGTTTGTCCAGCAAACAACGTGGCTGGAAGATCCTTCAAACTCAGACAGCGCGGTATATAACTATCCACTTCTTTTCCGTATTCGCGGGCCGCTCGACGAAGGCGCCTTACAACAGAGTCTACACGAGATTGTTCGACGCCACGGAGTGCTTCGATCCGTCTTCCGAATGAGGGATGGAGAACTGGTTCAAATCGTTGTTTCACCGCAGAAGCAAACCCTTCACATGATAGATTTGAGCGAGTATCCCGCAGCTCAGCGAGACGCCAGAGCCCAGCGAGTCGCACTGGAGGAGGGCCACGAGCCATTCGATCTAGCCCGCGGCCCTTTGCTTCGGAGCGCGCTGATACGGATCGGGGCCGACGATCACATTCTGCAACTTACAACCCATCACATTGTCCATGACGACTGGTCCACTGGCATTCTCTGCCGTGAGTTATCCGAGCTTTATCAGGCTTTCGCGGCCGGCACCGAATCGCCACTGCACGACCTGGCTTTCCAATACGGTGACTATGTACGGTGGCTACAAGAACAACTCCAGAGAAACTCCTTGCGATCCAAGCTATCTTATTGGAAAGAACAACTAGCCAGCGCTACAGGCTTTCAGCACTTGGCGATAGACTTCGCGCTGCCAGCAAAATCCGCCGCGGCCAACCGCGGCGCGCGCGAAGGCAGGGTGTTGCCGACCGATTTAGCTAATTCACTGAAAGACTTAAGTCGTCAGGAGCGTGTCAGCTTGTTCATGGTGTTACTGGCAGGTTTTCAAGCATTGTTGCATCGCTGCTCAAACGATGAAGAAATCGGCGTTGCTTCCTGCGCGGCAAACCGTCCCTTGGCGGAAGTCGAAGGAGTGATTGGCCGCTTCGGCAACGACATGCTTCTTCGCACTAGCTTGTCCGGCAATCCAACATTCCGCGAGTTGCTCATGCGTGTGCGCGAGGTCGCTCTCAACGCCTACTCGAACCAGAGTCTGCCTTTTGGACAAGTGTTTAAAGAGGTCACGAATAGGACCGATGTGAATCGGAACCCGCCATTCCAGGTGATGTTCATTCTCCAAAATGCACCCCGTGAAAATCGGCAGATTCCAGGATTGAGCATAAAGTGGTTCCCGCTCTACGCAGGAACTGCAAAGTACGATCTGAACGTCTGGCTCAAAATCGAGCCGACCCTGGAAGTGATTCTCGAGTACCGAACGGATCTGTTCCGAGCCGCGACAATGAAACGGGTCCTGGAGGACTACCAGACAGTCTTGCGAACGATGGTGAAAGATCCCGGGGAGCGGGTGAGCAACCTTCTGATTTCGAGTCAGCCCAGACCTACTCCGGTGCAACGTACGCCCACCGGCGCGAAAGAGATCGTTGCGGCGAAGGATCGCGCTGCGTCAAAGGATGACGTGCAATCGCGTTTGGTGGAGCTTTGGAAAGCAGCTTTCGGGATGCCGATTGGTGTCGACGAAAACTTCTTCGAACTGGGTGGAGATTCCCTGCTGGCAGCGCGGCTATTCATCCAAATTGAGAAGGCCTTCCAAACGGAATTGCCTTTGGCGGTGCTCCTTGAGGCGCCGACAATCAGGCAACTGGCAGGCATCGTCAGCGCACCAATAGTCCACTCGTTACGTTCGTCGCTTGTGGCGGTCCAACCCCGCGGAACAAAGCTACCTCTTTTTTGCGTCCCCGGGCATGATGGGGAAATCGTTAACCTCCGGTACTTGTCGCGCTCCTTGGGCACGGACCAGCCCTTTTTCGGACTGACGGCCCAAGGTCATAGCGGAGAAGAGCCGAATAAAACCGTCGAAGATATGGCGGCTCATTACTTGCGAGAGATCCGGACGATACAATCGAGAGGACCGTATTTTCTCAGTGGCCTCTGCTTCGGAGGCATGGTCGCATACGAAATTGCCAGACTCCTCAAGACACAGGGAGAAGAAGTTGCCTTGTTAGCGTTGTTCAATACGCCTTCTCCCGGTGCATTGAAGGGATGGCCATTTGGCCGAATCTGCCTGACAAAGAGAATTGCGTACGAATTCCGAAAACTCCGCACCCTCCGAACAAAGGAAAAGGTGGCGGTGTTCGGTCACCAAGTGGCCGGGTTGACTAGGCTCCTGCATGAAAGTTTCCAACGGGCGCTTTGGCGGGCTCTGCCGCAATCCTCAGATGCAGGCGCAGGTAAGGAAGCACGGCGATTGCGCAGCGTCGCCAACCTCAACATTTTGGCTGCCAAAGCCTATTATCCCGCGCCTTACGCCGGCCGAATTATTCTCTTTTTGACTGAAGAGGTCGGCTCCAGGTACGCGATTGATCCAGCACGTGGCTGGGGCGATTTGGCAGCGGAAGGAATCGAGATTTATCCTGTCGCGGGAGACAATCTTTTGTTTTTGCATGCGGACATTATCGGGGCACTAGCCGAAAAGTTGCGATTTTGCATCGCGCGCGTGCACTGCGACCACAAAGAACTCCCCGGTGCCTTCTCTTAAATCGGCTTCTGGCGAGCTAAGTGAGCTGCCAATCGAGAAATTTAAATGTGACGCTTCTGCCTTCCACGGCGGCGGCGCCGAGGTAGTTCGGAGCGGGCGACAAATGTTTCAGAGTCCAATGTTCGGAAGCGTTGCTCGCGCCGCCAACCTTCCGGATCATCGCTGGCTCAGCAGGACTTGAACTGACTTCCACGCGCTCCAGGCCGAATGAAAGACCTTCGCCGCAAGCTTTGAGATAGGCCTCCTTGCGAGTCCATAGGCAGTAAAAGGCCTCGCATTGCTCACTCGCCGGCAGGCGACGCAATCGCCGAAATTCGTTTGGTGAAAAATCGCCTTTGGCCAATCCGAGCACATCAATGTCCGGACGAACATATTCGAGGTCGACGCCGATTCTTCGCCCGCGTGCAAATCCGAACAAAGCTTGATCCTCAGAATGTGAAACGCTGAAGTTAATAACTGCTTCCGATGTTTGGCCAGCCAAACTTGGTTTCCCAAACGCATCGTATGTAAACTGCAGCCGATCCGGCGCGCGTGCGACGTAGGATCCTAAAAGCCGTCGCAACAAACCCCGGGCGGCGATATAACGCTGTGCGTCTCCGATTTTCCGGAAGCGTCCGGCACGTTCTTGTTCGTCGAGGGAGAGAATGGATTTGAAGTATGAAGATTTCTCCGCAGATATGACCAAGGGCACAACCCATAGGTGCACTTCAGCCTTGCCGAGAAACTCTGTCGGAACACGGCCTCGGTGAACGTTATTGAGATCCTGTATGAATCGCTCGGCTGGATCCGAAGCGAGTACAAAGTATCTCTGCGCATCCACGCTAATTAACGGTAATCTATATGGGTCGACCCGCAAATACTGACGGATGAGCTGAAGGGATCGCGCACGGACGTGACTGTAGATATCGCGCTCATCAAATCGCGTTCGGATTCGACGTTCCGTAATACGATCGACGCTATCAATTAGGCGAGGCCGATATTGCGCCGGCTCAGCACCTGCGTGGTCTGCTGCGTTTTCACAATACTGTTGCTGGCGAGCACGCCTCGGAAGTTTGTGAGCGGATAAATCATGCAGTCGCGTCCGATGACCGAGCCGGGGTTAATAACGGCGTTGCAACCGATTTCCGTGCGGTCGCCGATGATCGCGCCGAATTTTGTTAGGCCAGTAGAGATGTTGCCATCGGGCGTAACGACCGCGATTTCGCCATGATCGAGCTTCACGTTTGAAAGAATCACGCCCGCGCCAAGATGAGCGTGGTAACCGAGGATTGAATCACCCACGTAATTAAAATGAGGCACCTGCGCTTCGTCGAAGAGGATACAATTTTTGAATTCGCACGAGTTCCCCATCACCACGCGATTACCGACGACCACATTCTCGCGGATGTAACATCCACTTCGGATTTGGCAATTCTCACCGATCCATGCCGGGCCTTTCAACACCGCGCCTTGCTCGACGATCGTTCCTCTGCCGATGAAAACGTGGTTGCTGATGAAAGGTTTCCCCACTAGTTCGCCCAGCACTCCGGGCTTCGAACGAAATTGCAGGTAACTGGCGATCTGTTTGAGTGCATCCCAAACGTAATTCTGGTTTTCGAACAACTTCGGATGGGCTGTGTGTTCGAGATCGAGAAATTCAGCAGGTGCAAACATGAGTATCCTCGTGATTATCTAGCATGGTCGAAACATGGCGCGTCCTGCCAGCGCAAATTCACGTTGTCCCTTATGTGCCGTCAGCTCTCAAATCCGGTTCTGAAGAAAAGTTCGTTTCGGCGCGACGCCGAAACCAGCACCGCGAGACGCGTGCGCTACCCGGAGCCCATGCGCGGTGTGAGTTTTTGCCCGTCGTTCGTGTCGCGCACTTCCCAGCCGAGCGCAGAAATGCGATCTCGCAATTCGTCGCTTTGTTTCCAATTTTTCTCACGCCTCGCGTTCTCGCGGTCTTTTGCGAGCTGCGCGACTTCCGCTGAGAGCACGACTTCGTTTTCAGTTTCGAGATCCAGAACGTTGTTGACGCGCTCCCACCAATTTAACCATGCCCTCGCTGAGCTGGCGTCGAGTTTGTTTCGATCCATCGTGCGGTTCGTTTCCCGAATTGATTCAAACAAAAATCCAAGCGCCGCGGAAATGTTTAGATCATCGTCGAGGGCTTCTTCGAATAGCGAACCCGGTTGCGTCTTGTTTTTTCCCTTGTCGATGTTCTTGGCAGCGGCTTCGCGAAGTCGCACCAGCCACTCATTGATGCGTGCGAGCGCTTGCCTCGCTTCCTCCATCCCTTCCCATGTAAAATTAAGCGGCGCACGATAATGCACGCGCATCAGCGCGTAACGAATCTCCCGGCCGGTGTATCCTTTTTCCAAAAGATTCGGCAGCGTATAAAAATTGCCGAGCGATTTGGACATCTTTTGTCCGTCGACCAGCAAATGCGCGCAATGCAGCCAGTAGCGCACGAATTTTTTCCCAGTGACGCCTTCGCTCTGCGCGATCTCCGCCTCGTGATGCGGGAAAATGTTATCCACTCCACCGCAGTGGATGTCGATCTGATCGCTGAGTAATGCAGTCGACATCGCGCTGCATTCAATGTGCCAGCCGGGACGGCCGCGACCCCACGGACTTTCCCAACCTATATCGCCATCTTCTTCATCCCACGCTTTCCAAAGCGCAAAATCGCCAATGTGTTCCTTGTCGTATTCGTCGTGCTTGACCCGCCCAGTCGATTGCAACTGTGTGAGATCGAAGTGCGCGAGCTTGCCATAGTCCGGGAATTTATTGATCCGAAAATAAACCGATTTGTCGTCCGCTTGATAAGCAAGACCGCGTGAAATGAGCGCGGCGATCATCTCAATCATTTTGTCGATGTAGCGCTGATCGGTCGCGGCAGGGAAGTCGTCGGCGCGTTTGATCCGCAGCGTTTCGATATCTTCAAAAAACGCTTCTTTGAATTGGGCAGTGAATTTCGAGAGCGGAATTTTCGCTTCACGGGTTCCTCGGATAGTTTTGTCGTCCACGTCGGTGATGTTCATGACGCGATGCACCTTGTAGCCGCGCAGCTCAAGGTGCCGCTGGAGCAAATCTTCGAAGATATACGCGCGAAAATTTCCGATGTGTGCGCGACTGTACACAGTTGGCCCGCAAGTGTAGATGCTAATCTTGCGTTGGGCGGGATCGCGCGGCTGAAATTCTTCGATCTCGCGCGAATAGCTATTAAAAAAGTGCAGTGCCATTAACTGGGTAGGGACGGACCGCTGGGCCGTCCGTTGGTTTTGGGGCGCACCCGGCGGTCGCGTCCTACCATTTCCACCGTTGCAATTGCCATTGCGGCGATACCTTCACTGCGGCCGATCGCGCCGAGCCCCTCGTTTGTCGTTGCTTTAATGCCGATGCGCGATTCGTCCAGGCTGATTGCTTGCGCGATTATTTTTCGCATCGCCGGAATATGCGGCGCAATTTTCGGCGCTTCGGCCAGAATTGTTGCATCGACATTGATTGCGCGCGCTTTGTTCTTTGTCAGTAGCGCGTTTACGTCTCGCAAAATCTCGATGCTGCTCATGCCGCGAATTGATTCGTCGGTGTTTGGGAAGTGTTGGCCGATGTCGCCCGCGCCAATCGCGCCCAGCAGCGCATCTGCGATCGCGTGGGACAAGACGTCCGCGTCCGAGTGTCCTTTAAGCCCGCGCGAGTGCGCGATCTCCACGCCGCCGAGAATCAGTTTTCGTCCTGTCGCAAGACGATGCACGTCGTAGCCGATTCCGCACCGAATCATCGGGGTCAGAGTTTTAAATCGATGACGCCATTGGAGGCGACAACGCTGTATTTGTCTTTCATGTCTTCGCGCGGACGCAGGTCGACAGTTCCGCCGGCAGTTTCAATTAGAAGCCAGCCTGCAGCAATGTCCCAGAGACTGATTCCCTGTTCAATGTAAGCGTCTAGACGTCCGCAAGCGACGTAAGCCATGTCGAGCGCGGCGCTGCCGAGCAAGCGGCATTTGCGAACGCGATAGATCATCC